>JBFFRZ010000006.1:0-23528 GCA_041572715.1 Gammaproteobacteria bacterium | reverse complement strand
GCCGCATCCAGCGGTCCTGTCAGGGTCGCATTTTCGAAGAAGGAACCGGTTTTTATGGAACGGTCGATACGGGTTGCTTCCTGGTAGACCACGCGACCTGCTCCCAGGTTGACATGACCGACCTCGGAATTACCCATCTGGCCAGCGGGTAATCCAACATCAATACCGGAGGTTCTGACAAGGGAGTGAGGGTAGGTGGCCCACATATGGTCCCAAAATGGTTTATCCGCAGCCTCGATACCATTAAAATCCGGGCTTTCACTGTAACCCCAGCCATCGAGAATGATGAGCGCGACTGGTTTTGGGGTGCTAGACATATGATTTAATTACCTTGAGGAGCAGAAAAAGCTGCAAATAATACCTGTTTGTATGCAATAAAAGTGTTACACATCCTGATTTTTAGTATTATCCCATATCGTTGTATTAGAATCATTTAATAACTCGATATAACCCCATAAAGTGGAAGCTATTATGTCCGTCTCTGAAACACTGAACCTCATGTCGAATGATGAGGACATTGACCTTGCATCACGTTCACTCAAGGCAATGTCTCACCCTTTGAGGTTGAAGATTCTCTGCACCCTGGCAGATCAGGAGCTTAGTGTGCAGGAAATTGTAGATGCCGTGGGCACTTCCCAGAGTAATATTTCGCAGCACCTGGCTATCTTGCGCGACAAGGGGATCATCGCTTCCCGCAAAAATGCCAACCGCGTTTTCTATCGTGTTGGTGATGCCCGAATCCTCAAGCTTATTGACATGATGCGTCAGGCATTCTGCCCCAACGAGTAATCCCGCCGATGGCGGTCTACCATCCGGAAGTTATGGAACAAATTATAGAATTTGCCGGCAACCACACCATGCTGGTTGGAGCGTTTGTCATCGTATTGGCCATGTTGATCGGCAATGAAATCGGCCGGTTGACACGAGGATTCAAGGACATCTCGCCGACCGATGCCACCAGGCTGTTAAACCACGAAACAGCCGTATTACTGGATATTCGCACAGTGGCAGAAAACCGCGAAGGGCATATTATCAATAGTAAACATATACCAACCAATGAACTGACAACCCGGCTCAACGAGCTGGAAAAACACAGGCAGGATCATATTATCGCCTATTGTCGTAGTGGCAATCGTTCGGTTGCAGCTTGCAAGATTCTGAAAAAAAGCGGCTTTGACCATGTATACAATCTTGGTGGTGGCATCATGGCGTGGGAAAGTGCCAATCTGCCCGTCACCAAAAAATAATCACCGAACCGGAGCCCCTTATGGCTGAAGAACAGAAACCCGTATTTACTGCCCAGCGCATCTACCTGAAAGACGCGTCATACGAATCCCCCAATGCCCCGCAGATCTTCCTCGAGGCATGGGAACCGGAAGTCAATGTACAGATGGATAACTCGGTCGATGTCGTTGATGAAAACGGTGTCTATGATGTCCAGCTGAAGGTAACGGTAACAGCCAAATCCGGCGGGAAAACCGCTTACATTGCCGAGGTCGTTCAGGGCGGCATCTTCATGATCGTCGGCTTTGAGGAAAAAGACCGTATGCGTCTGACCGGTTCGGTTTGCCCGGATACCCTCTATCCTTATGCGCGTGAAGCACTGGCCAACCTGATGATCAAGGGTAGCTTTCCGGCATTCCTGCTTAGCCCGGTTAACTTTGACTATATCTACCAGAAACGCCAGCAGGAGAAACTGCAGGCCGAGGGCGGCGAAACCGGAGCCCAGGCAAACACTGAATAAATAGCCCATGTCCAAAACCCGTTACTGCTTACCATCGATACGGGCACAACAGCCCAAGACTTCAGTCGGGGTTGCATGATGCTGGGTATCCTGGGCGCAGGTTCATGGGGCACCGGCCTGGCATTACAGGCCAGCCGCAATGGGCAGGCCGTATATCTCTGGGAGCATAACCCGGAAATCGCCAACCAGCTGAACGAAGCACGAGCCAACCAGCGGTACCTTCCTGACATTCCCTTTCCGGATAACCTGCATGTCACCAGTGACCTTGCGGATTGTGTTGGACAATCCAGCGAGATACTGGTCGTTGTACCGAGCATCGCATTTCGCAGTGTCGTTGAACAACTCAAACCACTGATCTCAGAGAAACAGGGCCTTGCCTGGGCAACCAAGGGCCTCGACCCGCAAAACGGGGAACTACTGTACCAGGTGGCTGAGCAGATTCTTGGTAAGGATTTTCCACTGGCCGTATTGTCCGGTCCGAGCTTTGCACTCGAAGTTGCCCAGAACAGACCCACGGCAATCAGCCTGGCATCCAACAGTGAAGAACTTGCCGAAAGAATTGTCGGAGTACTGCACGGTGATACCTTTCGTATTTATACCTCCGATGACATAGCTGGCGTTTGCCTCGGTGGGGCTTATAAAAATGTGCTGGCGATCGCCGCCGGCATTGCCGATGGTTTAATGCTGGGTCACAACGCGCGCGCCGCGTTGATTACCCGCGGGCTTGCAGAGATGCAGCGCCTGGGCTGCACCCTGGGTGGTCAGGCAGAGACCTTCACCGGGCTCGCCGGACTTGGCGACCTGGTACTGACCTGCACCGGCGACCTGTCCAGAAACCGTCGCCTGGGCATGGCGCTGGCCAAGGGAGAATCACTGGCGGATATCCAGGCGAATATCGGACAGGTCACCGAGGGCGTGGAAACCGCGCGCGTCATACATAAACTTGCTAGTGCTTACCATACCGACCTGCCGATTGCGGAAAAGGTGTACCAGGTATTGTTTGAAAACCACTCCCCGATTGACGCGGTTACCGAACTGCTGTCACGAGAACCCCGCAAGGAGTTCTAATCGAGGGTAATCGAATGCGCTCCTTAACCTCTAATCGCAAGTACCCAGAGCAGAACCGGACCGAGGCTACATCATGAGCATTGATACGCTGCGCGAATTTCTGGGTTGGTGTTCCATCATCAACTTCAGCATATTGATGTGGTGGTTTGCATTTATCGCACTGGCGCATGACTGGGTTTACCGGTTACATACCCGCTGGTTCAATCTCTCTGTCGAACGATTTGATGCAATCCACTATGGAGGCATGGCTTTTTATAAGCTGCTCTGGTTTGTATTCAATATCGTACCTTACCTTGCACTGCTCATTATTGACCAGGCACGCTGACACCAACGATATGCATGTATCCGCCAAATAAGTGAGTACCACACCCGGGCATTTATAAGCGACCCGACTATTTGCCGGGCGCCAGCATACCCAACACAAACAAAACGACCGAAGCCGCAACGATGGATGGGCCAGCGGGCAGGTCGGCGAACCAGGAAAAGGCCAGTCCAAGCCACACATCCAGTATGCCGACGAGGGATGCACCGATAGCCATCTGCAGCGGTGTGGTTACCTGTTTTCTAACGGTTGCCGGCGGAATAATCAGCATCGATATAATCAGCAGGATACCTACCACACGCATCCCAAGGGCAACCACGCAAGCCAGCATCAATACAAACAACAGTTCGATTTTTCGAACATCGACACCTTCGATCAACGCCAGTTCAGGATTGACCGTACTGGACAATAACTGGCGCCAGTAGCGGGCAAGCAAACCGATAACAGCGATACTCAACAGGGCCATCAACAGCAGGTCGGTCCGGTCAATACTTAGAATATCGCCAAACAGATAGGACATCACATCGATACGCAACGTCACCATTGCGGCCACGATTAACAGTCCGATAGCAAGCGAACCATGGGCAACAATTCCCAGCAGGGTATCGCTCGCCAGCAGGTGGCGACGTTGCAACACCAGCAGCACAATGGACAGTAACAGGCTAACCAGTAATACAACAGGCCACGGGTCTTCTACGAGAGAATGCCCCGTTCGATACAGCAAAGAAGTCTGATCCGTGGACACGCTGAGCAGGTAGCCGCCGACGACCAGCGCCAGCGCTACGCCGAGCAGCGCGGAATGTGCGATGGCCGCGCCAAAATAGGCCATGCGGCGCCAGACCACAAGACAACCGAGCGGCCCCGCCATGGCCGCGATCAGGGTACCGACGAGCAGCGCATTCAGCAGAAAATCAGGCATCGTCATGGTCGCACATTGAGTGGTCCCCCTGTTCGTGACCGACACCCAGGGTGTGTCCGTGCAGGTCATGTGCATGATCATGGCTGTGGCGGTAGACGGCCAGGTTCTCAGCGACCGTAGCGCCAAACAGGGAGACAAATTCGGGGTGCACCGCAACAGTCTCAGGCTGCCCGCTACAACAAACGTGATGATTGAGACAGATGACCCGATCAGTCGCGGCCATGACGAGATGGATATCGTGCGACACCAGTACCACGCCACAGCCATAGCGGTCTCTCAGTCTCGGAATCAAACGGTACAGATCACTTTGTCCCGTCAGATCGACCCCGGCCATCGGCTCGTCAAGCATCAGCAGGTCCGGTTTCCTGAGCATGGCGCGCGCCAGCAGCAGTCGCTGGTATTCGCCACCGGAGAGCTCGAATAACTGGCGTTTCTCAAGCCCCCCAATACCTGCCTCAACGAGCACTTCACTGATACTCGTACCTCTGGATGCATCGGTCAGTTTCATGAATGCCGATACCGACATCGGCAGGGTACTGTCAGCATGCGCATGTTGCGGGCAATAGCCGATACGCAAACCCCGGCGACGCTTCACCTCCCCTTCATCCGGCTGAATCAGACCACCGAGCACCTTGATCAGCGTGGACTTACCCGAACCGTTGAGCCCGACCAGGGTAATAATCTCCCCGGCATGCAAACTCAGGTCCACATTGGTCAGAATACTGATACCGTCACGTGATACGCTGATGCCACGAGCCTGCAGGATAGGCTCGGCGCTGTTTTCACTTGAAACACTCATCGCCGCATTATACCTTTGCGCGCCCAACCCAATAGAACCTTCTTCATGTTCAGAACCGTACTGGCATTACTTTTGTGGATGCCGTTTACCCTGATGGCAGCGGATACGCCCAGGATAATCGTCTCAATCAAGCCGGTTCATTCGCTGGTATCCAACCTGCTCGACGGAATTACTGGGGCAGACCTGCTGCTGACCGGATTACAGTCCCCGCATAATCACCAGTTGAAACCCAGTGAAGCCATGCGCCTTTACTCGGCCGACGTCATCATCTGGGTCGGCCCGGCACTGGAAAGCTTTCTGCCCAATTACCTGCGGAAGTTAACAAACAAGACGATCATCACCCTGGCTAGTGATGAGCATGCTGTTGTAAACACTCATCTGCATTCCGATCCTCACCGCTGGCTAAATCCGATACTGGCCATAAAGGACAGCCAAAGGATTGCGCAGCAGCTGATCGTCCATTATCCACCACTGAAAAACAGAATTTTGGCCAACCTTGAGCTACTGACTCAAAGGCTACTGGCACTGGACCATTCACTGTCCAGCCTGTTTGCATCAGGTACTGAAATTTCCGCCATGCTCTATCATGACGCATGGGGCTACTTCACGCAGCGTTACCGCCTCGGCATTCACGGAATCATCAATCCGCAACCGCATTCTCAACCAGGGGTTCGACACCTCAACGAGATACAACAAACAGTAGTGTCGAAAAAAACACGCTGCCTGCTGATTGAACCGCAGTTCAAGCCCAGGTACCTCGATAGTCTTGCGGCAAACCCCGGTACGATGGTCAAGCTTATTGATCCACTGGGCGCAGACGAGCCAGCAGGCATCAATGCCTACTTTAATATGATGCAGGCAAATGCAGACATCTTTGCACAATGCCGGTAACGAAAAAGCAAATACAGCAACATCAGGAACGGTTGAGACATTGCAGTCGATGTCCGCAGATGATCGGGCCGGTCATTACCGGCGAGCCGGCTGTTTCAAAAATCATCCAGATTGGCCAGGCGCCGGGAATACACGAAGGACGGGTAGGCAAGCCCTTCGGCTGGACCGCCGGCAAAACCCTGTTCAAGTGGTATGAAACGATTGGTATCAGCGAACACGACTTTCGCCACCAAGTCTACATGGCCGCGGTATGCCGCTGCTTTCCGGGCAAAAACCCGAAAGGCGGCGACCGGGTACCAGGCGTTGATGAAATCAGCAACTGCAGGTCATGGTTCGACACCGAGATGGAATTGTTAAAACCCGAGCTCATCATACCGGTCGGTAAACTGGCGATTCAGCAGTTTCTGGACTTTAATAAACTTACTGAAGTAATTGGCAGGCTACACCATATTGAAACCCGATATGGGCAGGCTGACTGCATACCGTTACCACACCCTTCCGGCGCCTCAACCTGGCACCGTATGGAGCCGGGCAAAAACCTGCTGTACGATGCCCTGCAACTGATTTCCGCCCATCCAGCCATGAAAAAGCTTACAGCTGATGCTATTTAAATCGACCCACTGATGATTAAACGCATCGTCATCTGTGCGGATGGAACCTGGAACAGACCGGAGAAGGATTCTGGCAAGGACTTTCCAACCAATGTACTGAGACTGGCGCGGGCCATTAAACCGGTAGACAAAGACGGTGTCGCCCAGCAGGTATTTTATGACTGGGGAGTAGGCTCCTATGGACAGCGCTTGATCGGTGGCATAACCGGCAAGGGACTGCAGAAGAACATCATGGATGGCTACCGCTACATCGTACAGAACTACTCACCGGGCGACGAAATTTTCCTGTTCGGTTTCAGTCGGGGCGCCTACACCATGCGCAGCCTTTGCGGCATGATCAATAACTGCGGCATCCTGAAACGCAAGCATGCCAACCTGATCCAGGATGCCTTCAAGCTTTACAAACGACCAGGTCACGCCAACAAACCTACCGGGGTAAATTCGGCTGCCTTTCGCCAGGCACACTCACATCCACATAAAAGCGTGCATTTTGTCGGCGCCTGGGACACGGTCGGGGCCATGGGCATTCCTATTTCATTTCTGGGCCTGTTCGATGACAGGGATGAATTCTATGACACCGAGATTGGCAGCTGTGTAAAGGTGGCGCGTCATGCAATGGCAATTGATGAGCATCGAAGTGATTATACGCCGACTATCTGGGACAGGAATACAAATACGGACCTGGTACAGGCGTGGTTTGCAGGTGCTCATAGCAATATTGGCGGCAGTCACAAACCTGACAGTGACGGCAGTCTGCTATCGGACAATGCGTTGGACTGGATGATCCTGGAAGCGAAACAGTTCGGGCTTGCGATTGAACATCACCTGCCACGCAGTATCAATAAAAGTGCAACGGCAACATTGCACAACTCCCGGCGCAGCTTTTACCGGGTGAAGAAAAAATATTATCGTCAGCTCAATCATGACAAGGGCCAGGTATTATTCCATCGATCGGTAAAACAGCGTTGGGATAACGACAACAGCTATCGTCCCCGCAATCTGCTTGATTATTTAGATCAATTCGGCTGGCCAAGACTGATTTAACACGTGCTATTCCGGTTACTCTTTACCGGTTAATCGGGCATATCACCCGCCGCTGAATTCGCAAAGCCCCTGGTTGGTTAGGGGTTCACCACTCGTCTTTTACTGTCTTCTTTTTCTTCTTCTTTTTTGTCACCAGCTTGTTCTCTACAGGCGGTAACGCAAGCAAATATGTTGCGATGGCTTTACGATCTGACTCGTTGAGGTAGCGTGTGCCATCATCAACCACTTCAGCCATAAGGCTGCCAGTATAGTCTCCGTCCGGCAAAGCACCTGTTTTCAGAAAGTACATGACATCGTCTTCATCCCATTTGCCGATTCCGGTCTGCCGGTGTGGCGTGATGTTGGGTATGGATTCCCCTTCCGGCCCATCCTTTGTTCCTGACAGATAACGGACAGGGTCCAGCACACCCATCTCATCCCTGGGCGTATGACACTCACTGCAATGGCCGATGGCAACAAGATAGGCACCCCGATTTTGTACCTCTCCCCTGTCGACAGGCGGCATGAATTCACCGGGCTGAAAATAAAGCCACTTCCAGGGCAGCATGACCCAACGAAACAGGTACCACGGAAGCTCATGTTCACGGTTGGCCTGGGGCACCGGTTGTACATTGCGCAGATAGGCCGCGATGGCTTTTACATCTTCCAGCTTCAGCATGGTATAGGAGGTGTAAGGGAATACGGGATAGTAATGGCTACCATCGGGTGACACCCCCTGGCGCAACGCACGTTCAAAATCCTCATCTGACCAGCCTCCAACACCGTGCTTTTTATCCGAGGTAATGTTGGGAGAATAAAAAACACCAAACGGCGTCTGCAGAGAACGCCCGCCAGCGAGGAAATTTTTCGGCTTGTCCGGGTCGGTATGACACGAAACACAACCCGCCGCACGCACGAGATACTCGCCCTGGCGAATCAGGTCCTGCTGCGAATCAGCGGATTCCGCAACGCCCGGCTGGCACAATAACAGTGCCAGTAAATAGCGATGCATGAACAGACTGGCTAGTCGTCTTTCTCGCGAAAATCCTTATGGCAGCCCTTACACCCGTCACCCACTTTCTGGAAACCGGCGGCAATGGCATCCGGCTTGCCCTGCTCTACCGCTGCGAGAAAATCGGCAATACTCTGCTTCGAAACATCTGCTGCCTTGATGAAGTCATCCCGCTTTCCCCATACCTCTGCCTTGGCACGGGTTTCTCCAAAATCAGAATCATCCGGAAACAGTGACGGTATGTCGCTGGTCAGTATTTTCAGTGCCTTTGCATGCTCCTGCAGCTGTGGCTTGTAGGATACCTTGCCCCGGACGATGAGTGAGCTGGCACTCATATGACCACCAATTGCTTTCATCACTCCCTGCCGGTACTTGATAATATCTTCCGACTCATCGGACACCGCCAGCTGTGGCAGCAGCAATGCTGCAGCCAGTCCAAGCGGGATCAAATATCTTTTACCTGTTTTCATTGCCTTCCTCCGTTGTCTTCTGCCTTTTTGATCTACCTGCAAAGCATGGAGTCAGTATCACAGGAAATCAATATTGATCTTGCGAATGTCCACCTTTATCCCGTGACTGTTCTTTCGGCTAAATTACTGTAAAGTTCGGCCGCTTGATTTTGAGGGAACCACAATGAAAACACGTTGGGATGACACGCAGGCCAGCCGTTACCTGGATGACCCGTTACAGTTGCGCGCCTATACCTCCCGCCTGATCGGTCAGGATGAGGACCTCGTACTGCATGGTGGAGGGAACACTTCGGTCAAGGCCACTACGCGAAACTTTTTCGGTGACGAGGAGGAGGTCCTGTTTGTCAAGGGCAGTGGCTGGGACCTGGGCGATATTGAACCCGAGGGATTCGCCCCGGTCAGGATGGAAAATCTGCGCCGAATGGCGCAGCTGGAGGCTCTGTCCGATATTGATATGGTTGCGCAACAGCGCGCGGCCTTGCTGGACCCCAATGCCCCCAACCCCTCGGTGGAGGCCATACTACACGCCATCATCCCCTATAAATACGTCGACCATACCCATGCCGATGCAGTGGTGACGGTAAGCAACACGGCCACTGGTGAAGAAAGGATTCGGGAGATTTACGGTGATCGCGTACTGATCATCCCGTACGTGATGCCGGGCTTCATACTGTCAAAGAAAGTAATGCAACTTTCTGCCGGCGTTGACTGGCAGAAACTGGAAGGCATGGTGTTAATGAATCATGGCATATTCTCGTTCGCCGACGATGCCCGCACCAGCTATGAACGCATGCTCAAACTGGTCGGCGAGGCAATCGACTACCTGCAGGCCAACGAAGCGACTCAAACCGCCGGCTCGTCCACTCCTGCTCAATCCGACCTGCTGAAGCTGGCCCGCACACGCCAGGCGGTATCCCGAACCGCTGGCAAAGCCATGCTGGTCAGGCACAACCTGTCCGAAGAGGCGGTAGGCTTTTCCCTGCTGGAAAATGTGGCTGACATTGCCACCCGCGGTCCCCTGACCCCGGATCATGTGATTCGCACCAAGCGGATTCCATTGATGATTAACGATAATCCTACGCAGGATACCGAAGCGTACCAGCAAGCCTACCAGGCCTATTTCGACACCCACACCAGTGGCGACCTGACTTGCCTGGACAGGGCGCCCCGCTGGGCAGTCTGGCCCGGCCATGGCGTGCTGTCATTCGGCACCAGTGTAAAAGAGGCCACCATCGTAGATGACATCACCCGCCATACCATAAGATGCATTCAGTGGGGTGAAGCGCTGGGTGGCTGGCAGGCATTACCGGCCAGGGATATTTTTGAAGTCGAATACTGGGACCTGGAGCAGGCAAAACTGCGAAAAGGCGGTGCCGCCAGGCCCATGCAGGGTAAAACCGCGTTGGTCACAGGTGCAGCCAGCGGAATCGGCAGGGCCTGTGTCGACTCGTTGCGAAATCGTGGCGTAAGCGTTATTGCGCTCGATATTAATGAAGCCGTACGCGAATGCTCCGCCGGTGATGATGTACTGGGGATTCAGTGTGACCTGCTGGACAGGGCTGGTGTCAGGCAGGCAATTGAACAGGGGATCAAGCATTTTGGCGGACTGGACATACTCATCAGTAATGCCGGAATGTTTCCCTCCAGCAGAACCATTGCCGAAATGACCGAGGATGACTGGCAGTCCAGTATCAACCTCAACCTGAACAGCCATCAGAACCTACTCACGCAGTGCATACCCTATCTGCGTCTCGGCATAGACCCGGCCGTGGTAGTGATCGGTTCAAAGAACGTACCTGCGCCGGGTCCGGGCGCCAGCGCTTACTCGGTGGCCAAGGCCGGCCTGAACCAGCTGGTTCGCATCGCGGCCATGGAACTGGCCAGCGATGGTATCCGGGTAAACACTGTACATCCCAACGCGGTCTTTGATACCGCCATCTGGACGGATGAGGTTTTGCAAAAGCGCGCGGCACACTACGGGCTAACGGTAGAGGCCTACAAAACCAACAACCTGTTGCACATCGAGGTCACTTCGCATGATGTAGCCGAACTGGTCTGTGAAATGGCCGGGCCGGTTTTCAGCAGGACAACCGGCGCACAGGTGCCTGTTGACGGCGGCAATGACCGGGTCATATAGCAACAGCGGCCACCTGATTCACCAACAGTTGATTACTGCCTACCCCGTGGGCCTTTCCGCAGGCCCGGGTTGCCGTGAAATTTCTCTCTGAGCAGGGCGAGATAGCCTTTACGGCGAGCCGCGCTCAACTCATCTCATAACTGATGATGGTGTTACCCAGGCTGGAGTTAACAGATTCGAATTCCACCCGTATGTAGTTCGGGGTATAGCCACTGTAGCGATATCCCCCGCCATTCAATGGTTCAACCTTTTCCTCGAGTAGCACCTCGAAAACACTGCCTTTTTGCTGCACTTCAAAATCCCGCTTCATACTTTGAGCCAGCTCATGCAGCTGCAGGGAACGTTGCCTGATGACGTCCGCACCCACCTTGTCTGCAAGACCCGCTGCCTTGGTGCCTTCGCGCGCTGAAAAGGAAAATACATGGGTATGCCCGAAGCCGGTCGACTCGATAAACTCATATCCCTGCCGCCATTCATCATCGGTTTCACCCGGGAAGCCGACGATGATATCAGTAGTCACATTAAAGCCAGGTATCAGTTTTCTTGCCGCCTCCACCAAGCGGTAAAAATCTTCTGTTTTACAACGACGAGCCATACGTTTCAGCACGGTGTCTGAACCGCTTTGCAGTGGCAAGTGCAGGTGCGGCATCAACCGCCTGTCTTCAAACAAGCCGAAAAAGTCTTCATGTAAATCCCACGGTTCCAGCGAACCAAAACGGATTCTTGGTATGTCGGTCTCCTTGAGGATGTTGCCAATAAGCGTATACAGATCACTATCAAGGTCAGAACCATAACCACCGAGGTGCACACCGGTTAAAACAATCTCATTGATGCCTTTTTCCGACTGCTGATTGATCTGGTCAATCACCTGGCTCTGCGGTGTACTTCTCTCCGAGCCGCGGGCGATGGTGACGATGCAGTAGGTACAGCGCCAGCGGCACCCATCCTGCACCTTGATAAAGGCGCGTGAGCGCCCTCTTTGGAACAAGGCATTTTCCGATGGCCGCTGTGCCAGCACCGGCATCACCGGCAGATCGAGTTCACGTTGCACGCGTTCGACCAGGTCATGCTTGTCCCGGTTCGGTACCACCAGGTCGACGCCCTCTATAGCCGCGGCCTGCTGTTGCTCTAAGGTGGCGTAACAGCCGCTGACCACCAGTTTGGCCTGCGGGTTGTTTCGATGCGCACGACGAATTAACTGGCGGGATTTACGTCCGGCTTCGCCGGTAACAGCACAGGTATTCACGACGAGTAAGTCCGCATCCTCAACCTGGTTGGTAATTTCGTGCCCACGCGCACGGAAGTCCCCCGCCCATTGCTGCAGCTCGGCTTCATTCAGGCGACAGCCCAGAACCTGTAGATTCACACGCATTGTTTAATGATCAGAAATAAACCTGGTTGGTATGGGCTATTCTATAAGCAGGCAGGACATGAGGACAGGATCATGAGCATAAAAGTATTCGCTATTCTAATAATGGGTTTCAGTTCAGCCATCCACGCACAGGCTGTCTACGAGGAAACACCTTATTCAGACGAACAGAAAGTGGTGTTTGACTTTTTTCTGGACGACCCGGCAAAAACCGCGTCAGCCCTGTTCTGGCTGCGCTCCTATATCAACCCGCTACTGGAAGAGCCTTACGGATTCGCGCCGGAGCTGATGGATATCAAGGTCATTATCCACGGTACCGAAATCGTCACGGTCGCCAGCAAAAATTACGAAAAATACCGTGATATCGTTGAACGCATGAAATACTACCATGCTCTCGGGGTTGAGTTCCGGGTATGCCAGCTGGCTGCGCAGGACTATGACTACAGTATCGAGGATTTTCAGGACTTCATCTTGATGACGCCTTCAGCCATCACGGAGCTGGGCCACTGGCAACAGCAGGGCTATGCCTTGATCCGTCCCATTATCTATACTAGAAACCATACTATTGAGGATATCAGGTAAGGCTGCCGGGTTACCGGCACAAAACCTTGCCATTTCAGCAATTTAGGTTAATACTTAACGCAACTTATGAAGAGTTAGAGTTATCTGTGCGCTTTATCAGACAAAAAATCATTCTAACCATGCTTTTGGCCAGTTTTCTGGCAACGGCGTCCGTGCCCGCTTCCGCCTTTGATCCAATGGGCATGATCGTCAACGAGGTGATGAATTTTCTCATTAGAGAAGCCAACAAACCGAAGAAACCTGAATATGACTACCCGGTCAGCAATAGAAATATCCCGTTAAACAGCAAAGCCGGTACCCTGGAACAGATCATTGAAGGTAACCAGCTTGAAATTGATGGCGATGAATACACCCTGGCTTTCAATTCCAGAATCCGTGACGAGGGTAACCGCATCGTGCATACAGGTATGATTCAGCAGGAAAAACGTATTCGCTTTACCCTGAATAACCAGCAACAGGTCGACAAGATCTGGCTACTGGCACCAAACGAAAAATAACGCCTTCCTTTATTAATACCCGGGCCTGCTGCGTTTGCCGGGTGGCCCGATATAGATGCTGTGAGCCTATCGACAAGGTCATCACCAGTGATGATTTAACCGCTCAGCAGTTATGGCGACAGACATTCATGCCAAGATAGCTGTCGTAGGCCTGGCCCGAGCTAACCCATCGTTCAACCGCCTGCTTGATCTGTTCCGGTCCGCTTGCCCCGGGCAGTTCACAGTAAGTGCCATACTGAAATCGTGGGCTATCCTGAGCCTCCGCGATCACGGTACCCTGCTCAACGAATAGCGACTTTACAGGCATTACATCAGGCAAGGCGGCGAAGGTTTCATAGCCATGCGCTTCAAATAACGCCTTCACCTGCCGGTCAAACCCGGCCCAGGACAGGGGGTGTGTGCGGTAATAACCTGCAATCAATTCTTCGCTATTCTCCAGCAGGGCCCGCCTTAATTGATCGGCGTCATTTGCGGTAAACGCTTCGGGGTGAACCAGCACATTGGGTGATTCCGGGTCGCCCAGAGCGAGACTGGCATCATCAACCAGTAACAACGCCTGGCCTTTCAGGACGACATTCAGCGCAGCAACACTCAGCTGGTCCAGGAGAATTTTCAGTCGTGTCGCATCCATCAACTATACCCGGATGAAAGCGTATTAATGCGCCTCATCCCAGTTATTTCCGATTCCGATTCCGACTACCAGTGGCAGGGATAATTCTGCGGCACCACTCATGAACTCGTTAATGGTCTGGCTCATTTCATCCACAACTGACGACTCAATCTCAAATACCAGCTCATCATGCACCTGCATAATCATCCTCACTGGCGGCTGGTCCCGCTCAACCCAGCCATGCACCGAGATCATTGCCCGCTTGATGATATCGGCCGCTGTACCCTGCATTGGCGCATTTATGGCGGTCCGTTCCGCCGCCTGGCGGCGCATACCATTACGTGCATTGATTTCCGGCAGATACAGGCGACGGCCGTACAACGTTTCCACATAGCCGTCTTCTGCTGCCTGTTTACGTATGCGGTCCATAAAGCTAAGTACACCAGGATATTTTTCGAAGTAGGCATCGACATATTCCTGCGCCTCGTTTCGACCAATGTTCAATTGTTTGGCCAGGCCAAATGCCGACATGCCGTATATCAGACCGAAATTGATGGCCTTGGCCGCGCGGCGCTCATGAGGACCGACTTCATCCAGACCCATGCCAAAAACCTCGGCCGCGGTTGCCCGGTGCACATCCTCCCCACGGCGGAACGCTTCTACCAGACCTTCATCCTGCGACAGGTGCGCCATGATACGCAGCTCAATCTGGGAGTAATCAGCAGCCAGTAATACATGCCCCGGGGGGGCAATAAATGCCTGGCGTATACGTCTGCCCTCCTCGGTGCGAATCGGGATGTTCTGCAGGTTGGGCGAAGTCGATGACAATCGCCCAGTAGCTGCGACTGCCTGATGATAAGAGGTGTGAACCCTGCCAGTGTCCTTGTCGACCTGCAATGGCAACTTGTCGGTATAGGTCGACTTGAGTTTACTCAGGCTGCGAAATTCAAGGATCAGGCGCGGTAACTCGTAATCATTGGCCAGCTCCTGCAGCACGTCCTCGGCCGTTGATGGCTGGCCCTTGGGTGTCTTCTTGACTACCGGCAACTTCAGCTCTTCAAAAAGGATCTGCTGCAACTGCTTGGGGGAACCCAGATTGAAGGTCTGGCGGGCTTCATCATGCGCCTGCTGTTCCAGCTTTAACATGCGTTCAGACAGCTGCCGGCTCTGTACGTGCAACAGGTCGGTATCAATAAGGACGCCGGTACGCTCCATGCGTGACAGCACCGGTATCAACGGTATCTCGATTTCATCCAGCACCCGCTGCAGTTTCTGGTCCTTGCTAAGCCTGGTGAAAAGCGTGTTATGCAAGCGCAAGGTAATATCCGCATCCTCCGCGGCATAGGGAACCGCTGTCTCAACAGGTACCTGGTTGAAAGTCAGTTGCTTCGCGCCCTTGCCGGCAACGTCCTCGAAATGAATGGTGTCTTCACCCAGGTATTTCTTTGCCAGTGAATCCATGTCATGACGTGTCGCTACCGAATTGTAAACGTAAGACTCAAGCATGGTGTCGTACCTGACACCGCGTAGTTCAATACCGACATTAGCCAGCACGTCCATATCGTACTTTATATGCTGACCAATCTTGGGCAATGAGTCATTTTCGAGCAGGGGTTTGAGCTGCTGCAATACCCAGTCACGATCCAGCTGCTGCGGGGCGCCGGGGTAATCATGGCCAATCGGAACATAAGCTGCCTCGTGTTCATTGATAGCAAACGATACGCCAACAATTTGCGCCTGCATGTAATCCAGGTTGTCGGTTTCCGTATCAAAGGCAAAGACCGGCGCCTGCTGCAGCCTTTTCAGCCAGTGTTCGAAATCCTGCTTGTTCAATACAGCCCGGTAATCATTCTCTTTACTGGCTGGCACCTCCGCGACCACCTCTGCAGAATCCTGGTCGCGCGTAAATTGTGACACCCCGCCACTGAACTCAAACCGCTCGACCAGGGATTGCAGGGTAGACAGATCCAGCTCGGTACGGGTCAGCATCTCGGGAGTTTCATCCAGTTCAACATCGGTCTTAATGGTGACCAGTTCACGCGACAACGGCAGGAACTCCAGTGACGCACGCAGGTTTTCCCCTATCTTGCCGGGAAAATTTTCAGCGTCCGCCATGATCGCTG
The DNA here is from genome assembly GCA_041572715.1 of Gammaproteobacteria bacterium. Lineage (GTDB taxonomy): Bacteria > Pseudomonadota > Gammaproteobacteria > JAJDYQ01 > JAJDYQ01 > JAJDYQ01. The sequence continues at coordinate 7,351 of JBFFRZ010000006.1, read as the reverse complement.
CCAGCGTGCCGTACTGATCCAGCCATTTCACTGCTGTCTTGGGCCCCACCTTGGGCACTCCTGGCACGTTGTCCGAGCTGTCGCCGATCAGTGCGAGATAATCGATAATCTGGTCTGGTCGGACACCGAATTTTTCAGCAACTCCGGCCTCATTCATGCGCGTGTTGGACATCGTATTGATCAGGCTGATGTCATCATTGACCAGCTGTGCCATGTCCTTGTCACCGGTGGAAATAATGGTCTTCATCCCATGTGACTTCGCCTGCAAAGCCAGCGTGCCGATGACATCGTCCGCTTCAACACCCGGCACCATTAACAAAGGCAGCCCCATGGCCCGAACAAACTCATGAATGGGCTCGATCTGGACACCGAGATCTTCCGGCATTGATGGGCGGTTCGCCTTGTACTCCGGGTACAGGTCATCCCTGAAGGTCTTGCCCTTGGCGTCAAACACAATGCCGACATAGTCAGGCTGTGTGTCCTGCAGGGTTTTCTGCAACATATTGATGACACCACGGATTGCGCCGGTAGGCTCTCCCCTGGAAGTCGTCAGTGGCGGTAATGCATGATAGGCGCGAAACAGATAGGATGAACCATCAACCAGTAGCAGGCGTTTTTGATTTTGGTCAGTCATTTGAAATCATGCGGTGTATGATGGGGGCTGCGTAAAGGTGGTCATTGTAACTGAATCGTGAGAACGTGATGAGCGACACAGGCGAATACAAACATATGCGAACCCACCCGGTCGATGAGGGCATCCTGACCCGACAGTCCTGGAAGATATTCCAGATCATGGCGGAGTTTGTTGAGGGTTTTGAGCGACTATCCAGCATTGCCCCGTCAATCAGTGTTTTCGGCTCCGCAAGGACCCGGCCGGACAGCCCTTACTATCAACTGGCGGAAGAAATCTCCCGCGGGTTGTCGGATGCCGGTTTCTCCGTGGTGAGTGGCGGCGGGCCCGGCATCATGGAAGCCGCCAACAAGGGCGCGCATGCCGGCAAATCCCCCAGCATTGGTCTTAATATCATCCTGCCCCAGGAACAGGTAGGCAACCCGTACCAGAATATCAGCCTCAATTTCAGGCACTTTTTTTCGCGCAAGGTCATGTTCGTCAAATACGCCTCTGCCTATATCGTATTACCCGGGGGCTTTGGCACGCTGGATGAACTGGCCGAGATACTGACCCTGGTGCAGACCGGCAAGACACGCCGCATCCCGATCATCCTGGTAGGTTCAGAATTCTGGGAGGGGCTGATCGATTGGTTCAAGGAATCGATGGTGAAACAGGGTACAATCAGGGCCGAGGATCTGAACCTGTTTCAGGTCATTGATGAACCCAAAGCGGTCGTTGAGGCGATTTTCAAGCATTACGAATACCGCGGATTCGAGCCATCGGCTGAAGAAACCGAAAAAATGCTACACCTGTAATACAGAGGAATTGAGAGATTATGCCAAGCAAGATCATTACCCTGCTGGGTCTTATCAGCCTGCTAACCTGCAGTAGCCTGCAGGCACAGCGTCCACAGAATCTGCAACCGGTACCTGAACCGCCACCGCCACCACAACGGGTAAACGATGGCGAGGCGATCCCCATGGGTGAACCTCAAATCACCATCATCAGGCGCGGCGAGGCCATTATCCGGGAATATCGCCTGAACGGTCATTTATATGCGGTTAAAATAACCCCGGAGCGTGGCGTGCCTTACTACCTGATTGATGCGGACGGTGATGGCTACATGGAAGGCCAGTTTAAGGACGTCAACAACTCCCGGATCATCGTACCCCAGTGGGTTCTGTACCGCTGGTAGCCATTACCTTCATGAAGACCAGGGCCTACTGGGTTGCTGCCTTCGCGAAATTAGCCAGCGCACCGGTCGCCTTGCCAACCGGCTTGTCACAACCAGCCATCTGGTGGCGCGACTTCAGATATGCCGGGTCGTTATAGCTCAGGTGCACCTTGCCCTGATCATCTTCGTAAATCAGTGCCTTCATCGGCAAATCAATGCCCGTGGTCTGCGCGCAATTCATCAAGGCGGAGCCCAGCTTTGGGTTACCAAAAACCAGTAGTTCTGTAGGGCGCAGTTTCGCACCAACGCTGGCTGCACCCGCCGCATGGTCGACGCGCATAAAAACCTTCATCCCCTTGGCCTTGACGGCTGACTCCAGCTTGTCAGTAGTCGTTTTAACATCATGTTTGCTCGCTACGGTTACCAGACCTTCCGCTGCATAAGCAATACTGCTCAAACCGAGTAATACCGTCAGCAATATCGTCCTCATAATTTTTCCCCTGTTGGTCGTTCAGGCCCGTCAAGGCGCCTGGTTTTTATTTGTTAATGTTGCAGTGCAAACACCAGTGAGCGTCTACACACATCTGCGACAGCTGTTTATGCTAAAGGTTCAGATTTGCCATGGCTTCGTACAAAGCTGCGCAAGCTTATCAACGTTGCTGCAGGCTTTTGAGACCGCTGGCTATGGCAAGCAAGTTAACCGGCCTTGCCCAACCTGACTACCCCTTCCACGCCGGGGCAGGCGAGCCATTGCCGCCTATGGCGGGATCACGAATAATGATTTATGGTGACGGAAATGATTACACTTAACACTGTCCGACGTATCTGCAGCAAAAACCATCCATGAACCGTTTCTGGAGTATTTTACTAAAAGGTCTGGCAACAGTATTGCCGATCTTTATCACCGTATATTCACTGTACTGGCTGGGTATCAGCAGCGAAGAATTTCTCGGTGGCGCCATTAAATATTTCGTTTCCCCTGAATATTACTGGCCGGGCATGGGCGTGGTGGTTGCACTGGCCCTGGTCATGCTGGTGGGCGTACTGGTCAATAACCGTGTCGGTGAATTCTTCCTGCGCAAGCTGCATTACATGATCACCCACATTCCGGTCGCTAATACCATTTATAACGGCGTTCAGGATTTGATGCAGTTCTTTACTTCATCGCGCGAAAAAGAGGGCATGGACCAGGTCGTTGAAATCAGCCTGGGGAGCAATATGCGTGTACTGGGTTTCGTAACCCAGGAACAGCTGGCGATTCCATTGGATCATAATGATGAATACCTCGTAGGTATCTATCTACCCATGAGCTACATGATTGGTGGTTTCACCATCTATGTGCCACGCAAGCAGATTAAACCCGTAGATATCAGCGTGGAAAAAGCCATGCGTCTGACACTCACTGCCGGCATGACGGGCCAGGATAAAACCGTCGGCGACTAGCTGATGAAGGTCTTTACCGGGTTGGACTTGCGAAATACAACCGATGGTTTCAAACCAAACATGGAGCGAAATGCCCGGGAAAAATGTGCCGAATCGGTAAACCCGGCCTGCATTGCAGCCGCGGTCATAGTCTTACCTTTCGTTATCTGCTGAATCGCCTGGCGAAAGCGCAACCATTGGCGATAGCGCCTGATCGGCACGCCCGTCTCATCCTTGAACAGGTGCGTAAACCTCGTCGCTGAGAGAAATACACTGTCCGCTAGTGACTCCAGGGAATGACTCTGTGCCGGGTCTTCCCGCATGGTTTCCATTGCCTTGCGGATACGCTTGTCGATCGGCTTGGGCTCCAGCAAAGTCGGCTCGTCACTGTATAAAATGGAATTCATGATGTGTGAACTCTGGGCCGCACTCGGCTGGTGATGATAAATGGTACGCATATCATTGATCGCGCGGGATTCATTTTTCAAATCGAACAAACATTCTGATACCTGTCGCAACATCAGCTGGCACGCGATGGCGTAGTCATTGCTTTCTGGCTCTAGCGAGATGATTGCCACAGGAGTGCCCCCATACAGGGTCTCGTGCGCAAATCCTGGCGGGACGATGGCGCTCATACACCTTTCATCCAGGCCCAGCTGTTGGTTACGTATGCTGAAGCTGGATTCGAGACTAATAATCAGGGCCGCCGATGCCAGACGGTGTTCCTCAACGTCAGGCAGCTTTCCTATATAGACAGTCCGGTGGTCCCAGAAATAGATAAGGGAAGGTAACTTTTCGTTCACAGCTTTTTATCTGTATTATTGAATCGAGTTCTCTATACCCCGTATATGTCCTTGTAAGAGGCATAGACAGAAGCCATCAGCATGGGTAACACAATCAGCAGGCCGAGACCCAGGGGTATGAAGCCGATCACAAGCAGAACCAGCGCAACAATGCCATACACCAGAAACGGCAGGATATTTTTCAGACAACCGGTGAAACTTAATTTAAGCGATTCAAAAACGCCCTTGTCGGCCAGCACCATGAGTGCAGGCGCAAACCATATGGCCATGACCACCGGCAGAAACAGGGCCATGCCAATCAGAACGACTATCAGCAGTCCGCCGACCGCTTCAGCCTCACCAACCGGCATGCCTTCCCCGGCAAGCCCCGCCATTCCAACGCCGGTGACTGCGACGAGTATGCCTACCACGATACCGACACCAATCACCATGACAAAATACATTGCGCCGAGGCCAAGCAACGGCCCCATCTTTGCCGAAAACCCTGCGAATAAATGGCCGATTGTCAGGTCTTCCCCTTCATCAAGCGCAGCGCATCCAAGCATGATCCCGGCCATAAATGCCGGGAAGATAAGGTTGGCAATGATCTGGCCTGCTACCGGGATAAGCGCCAGTACCATTTGGATGATGACGATGAGCACCATAATAACAATCCAGATCAGCGGGCTTTGCTTAAAATAGCCGAAGCCTTCACCGAGCCATGAAGTGCCCCGCCCCGTGGAAAGTGCACGCGGTTCACCGATTTCATCCGCGGTTTGCAGGTCTGTTTCAGGTGCTTCGTATGGATTATTTTCGTTCATTGTGCGTCTCCCCTAAGTATGTCTTATCCCCTGGCTCTTAAATAAATTTTAATACAGTCAATAATTCATGCGACGGCTGAATAAAGATTATTGCAGAAACCCGGGCATTCGGCTGAGAACTTTCCAGTCTGCTAGATTGGAACGAGATTGGCATAGGCAACCACCAGCCATTTCGGGCCGGCTGATTCAAAATTAACCTGGACGCGGGCATGCGCCCCCGCACCCTCCATGTTCGTGATCAAGCCCTCACCAAATTTACCATGCTGCACCCGCTGGCCAAGCTGGTACTGGCTCTGGTTCATCGCCGCACGGGAGGGCAGGTCATTGCTGGTCCTGTCCGAATACCTGGGTTGTGCAACATGCGCACGCGGCCTGATTTCATGGATCAGTTCTGCCGGTACTTCAGTGACGAATCGCGAGACCTGCTGATAGCTCTCGCTACCATGCAGGGTGCGCGATTCAGCATAACTCATTACCAGTTCATGCCGTGCCCGGGTGATACCGACATAGCAAAGCCGACGCTCTTCCTCGAGCTGACCCGGGTCTTCCGAACTGCGCGCATGCGGGAACAAGCCTTCTTCAAGGCCACAGAGAAATACCAACGGGAATTCCAGCCCCTTGGCACTGTGCAGGGTCATGAGCTGCACGCTATCTTGCCCGGCCGCGCTCTGCCCTTCTCCCGCTTCCAGCGCGGCATGCGTCAGAAAAGCGGTTAACAGATCCATGTCGGGCTCGTCTCCCCCTGCAGCGAGGTCTCCGTCGGCGGCATCACCCGTCAACTCAGCATGTTCAGCGGGTTCATAGTCATAAGCAAAACCTCGCGCCGCACTGACCAGTTCCTCCAGGTTTTCCAGTCTTTGCTGTGCCTTCTCCCCCTTCGATTTCGCATAGTGGTCCGCAAGGCCGGAATGGGCGATAACATGATCCACCTGCTCATGTAACAGGGTATCCGCAACCTGCACATCCATGTTGTCGATGAGTTTCAGGAAGGCGAGCAGTGCATTGCTCGCTCGTGCGGTCAGCGCGTTGCCGGTGGTAAGTTCAGCCGCTGCCTGCCATAACGTTTGCTGCCCGGCGCGCGCAGTTTGACGAACCATATCGAGTGTACGTTCACCAATCCCGCGTGTCGGCATGTTGACCACGCGTTCGAATGAAGCATCATCATTCCTGTTATTGATCAGACGAAGGTATGCCAGTGCGTCCTTGATTTCAGCACGATCAAAAAAGCGCTGCCCGCCATAAACCCGGTAAGGGATGCCCCGGGCGATCAATAACTCTTCGAACAGCCTTGACTGGGCGTTGGAGCGGTAAAGAACCGCCATGTCTCCGTAAGGCATGCCCCGGTCAGCGGCCTGCCTGATCCGGTCAATAACAAACTGCGCCTCCTCCCGGTCATTCCATGCAGCATATAACTCGATCGGCGTACCTTCGTGACCGTCGGTCCATAACTCCTTGCCCATACGACCCTGGTTATGATTTATCAGTGCATTGGCTGCTGCCAGAATATTGCCCGTCGAACGATAATTCTGCTCCAGCCTGATCGTCTGAACCTGTGAATAATCCTTTTCGAAATTCAGGATATTTTCAATGCGTGCGCCACGCCAGCCGTAGATTGACTGGTCGTCGTCACCCACGACGAATGGGTGGGTCTGCTGCCCGGCCAGCAGGCGTATCCACGCATACTGGATAGCATTTGTATCCTGGAACTCATCGACCAGGATATGCCTGAATCGCTGATGATAGTGCTCCATCAGCACCGGGCTGTCGCGAAGCGTTTCCAGTGCCCTCAGCAACAACTCGGCAAAGTCCAGCAGTCCGGATCGCTGGCAGGCCTCCTCGTAAGCCCTGTAGACACGAATCATCTGGACCTGGATGGGGTCGTCATAGTCATTCAGATGTTGTGGGCGCTTGCCTTCGTCTTTTTGCGCATTGATAAACCACTGTACCTGTCTGGGCGGATAGCGTGATTCATCCATGTCCAGTGACTTCATGACTCGTCTTACCAGTCGATACTGGTCGTCCGAGTCAAGAATCTGGAAGCCTTCCAGCAACCTGGCCTCACGCCAGTGCTGGCGTAAAAAGCGATGCGCAAGTCCGTGAAAAGTACCAATCCACATACCACCAACAGGCACCTGTAACATATGCTGCGCACGGCTGCGCATTTCATGTGCCGCCTTGTTGGTAAAGGTAACCGCCATGATGCTGTAGGGGGAAATGCCTACCACTTCGACCAGCCAGGCAATTCGGTGAATCAGCACGCGCGTTTTGCCGCTACCTGCGCCTGCAAGCACCAGGATTGCACCATCAGGCGAGGAAACCGCCTGCCGCTGTGCGGTATTCAGTTCGTCCAGTATATGAGATACGTCCATGTCGAGAGTCTATCAAAGCGCGAAGCAAAAGTGCTGAAGCAGCTGAAAGCTGTTACATTTGTCCGCCACCGTCCAGCCTGTCAGCCATGCTCGCATACCACAGCCAAAAAACCCTGGGAATAGCGTTGGTAACGCTGCTTGGGCTGGCGCTGCGATTACATCACCTTGAT
>JBFFRZ010000005.1:0-24138 GCA_041572715.1 Gammaproteobacteria bacterium | reverse complement strand
GTAGTGTTGTTCTACCAGCCTGGCGAGTTGCTGCAGGCGCTTACGCATCAACTTGTGGTAATCCCGCCCTAATGCATAGCGGGATACATAGGCTCTGCCGGGATCATCAAGCACTGCCTGCATTTGCACGCTGTTTGCAGGCAGGTAATCCAGTCGTACCGATATGATGCGCAAGGTGCCGGGTACCAGCTGCTCGGGGTGGCAACGTTTGCTGCCGTGGTGTTGCATCCACTGCATATCACCATGACGTCCCTCCGCCAGCCAGCGGTTGAGATGGCCTTCCGCAACCGATAAGTCGACATCAGTAATGCCTGCCTGCTGAAATCCCAGGTCATGGGCAAACTGTTTGATTGCCCGGGCGATATCCGGCCAGTTTTTGTTCTGCGGTAAGGTCATCTATTCAGCTGCGTTGGATTCACTTGTTTATTAATCACGGTTATTAGTGTCATTGTAAAGGTATAATTCGCACATGATAAAAGCACACAATTTATATACAGCAGAACAGACTCGTGAGCTGGACCGCCTGGCGATCGAACAGGGAACTGATGGATATGCCTTGATGAACCGGGCCGGTCGGTCGGTACTGGACAACATCACCAGGCGTTGGCCGGATGCTAAACAACTCGCAATCTTCTGCGGCGCCGGAAACAATGCGGGAGATGGCTATGTCGTTGCGCGCCTGGCGCATGAACAGGGGCTGGTTGCGCGCGTTTACTACCTATCAGAGCCCGCCCGGCTCAATGGAGAAGCGCATCAGGCCTGGGAAGAGTGTAAACAACTTGATTTGACGATCGAGCCTTTTGTTTCCGGCATGCATCGTGACACCGACGTGGTGATCGATGCGCTGGTTGGTACAGGTCTGCAAAGGCCGCTTGCAGATCAATGGCTGCAGGCAGTGGATTGTATCAATGTATCTCCCTGGCCGGTGGTGGCGGTTGATATTCCATCCGGTATCAATGCCGACAATGGACGGACAATGGGGGCTGCGGTTCGTGCTGACATAACAGTGTCATTCATCGGTCTTAATCGAGGCCTGTTCACCGCAGAGGCGCCGGAATATACCGGGGAAATCATCTATGAAGACCTGGAAGTGCCGGAAATATGTTACGAGTCGGTGGCAACCAATACCTTTCTGATTGACGACGGGATCATTCAGCAATTCCATGCCCGCTCCAGGATTGTGCACAAGGGCCAGTGTGGCCATGTTTTGGTGATCGGCGGTAATTCCGGCATGGCCGGAGCCCCGCTGCTGGCTGGCAGGGCTGCCCTCCGAAGTGGCGCAGGCCTGGTCAGTATCGCTACCCGCCCGCAAAACACTATGGGAATGGTTTCGGCGCAACCTGAACTGATGGTTCACGGAATCGAAGAGGTCCGTGCTGTCGACCGATTGATCGATAATGCCTCGGTTATTGTGATCGGCCCCGGTCTTGGTCGAGACTCGTGGGCACATGGTTTGCTCGACCGGGTCATGCAGAGTCGTAAACCCATGGTAGTGGATGCGGACGGACTCACGTTGCTCGCGCACGAGCCGGCTCGTTGCGAAAACTGGGTGTTAACCCCGCATGTTGGCGAGGCCGCAAGATTACTGGGTAGCACTAATGATGAAGTCAGTAATGATCGCTTTTCTGCCGTCGTTCAGATTCAGCAGCAATATGGTGGTGTCGCGGTGCTCAAGGGCGCAGGCACCCTGGTATCGAGTTCCGACATCAGGCTATGTCCATACGGCAACCCCGGCATGGCAACTGCGGGCATGGGGGACATTCTCAGCGGCATTATTGGTGCACTGATGGCCCAGGGTCTGGCGCAGGCAAGGGCGGCGGAACTCGCGGTCTGGGCGCATGCACGTGCTGGTGATATTGAAGCAGAGGCAAATGGGGAGCGCGGTATGGTGGCAGGCGATATTCTGAACCGTCTGAGAACGGTGCTGAATGGCTGATGCAATCGAGCTGGAGTTGGCCGATGAAGCAGCCACCCTCGAACTTGGAAAAGCGCTGTCGTCAATGTGCGGACTGATCTTTCTTCAGGGTGAGCTGGGGGCAGGTAAAACCACACTGGTGCGTGGTTACCTGCAGGCGCTTGGACACCGGGGCCCTGTCAAAAGCCCAACCTACACCTTGATCGAGCCCTACGAATTATCTGACCGGAAGGTACTTCACCTGGATATCTACCGGCTGGTGGACCCCGCTGAACTGGAATACATGGGAATACGTGACGATATTGGTACTGATACAACCCTGCTGGTTGAATGGCCTGAACGGGCAAAAGGTTTTTTTGGGCAACCGGATATTCAAATAGCGCTGGGTTACAGCAATGATGGTCGCAGGGCGCTGCTATCTGCAGCTGACCCGGCAACACGAACAAAGCTGGTTAATGCTATTTCGAGCTGCTAAAGCATCCGGAAATAAGCAAGTTATCGCCCGGTTCCGAAAAATTTTCTAGATAATCCAGCTATCTTCAGGATTTTTATAGGAAAATTTGATAAGAAAACTTGATAATTTCGGACAATGTTGTATATAAGCTATATAAACGTTAACAAAATAATGAATAAACTACTTCAACTTCCGCTGATAGTCGTGCTGTTGCTGGGCTGTTTCCTCGCCAGCCCTGCTTTGGCGGGTGACACCCTGGTGAAGGGGGCCCGTACCTGGGTATCCCCGGACTACACCCGAGTGGTATTTGATATCAGTAAAGAAGCTGAGTATCACCTGTTCTCCCTGCACGACCCTGAACGGGTAGTGATTGACATCAAGGATGCCAACTGGTCATCGGTCAGCGACCGATCCATTGATGCAAAAGGCTTCGTCAAGGACATGCGCAGCGCCAGGAAAAATAATGCACTCAGGCTGGTGCTGGACGCGGACCAGAAAGTCAAGGCAAAGAGCTTTTTGTTAAAGCCCAATGATACTTATGGCCATCGACTGGTAGTCGACCTTTATCCCCAAATACAGGGCCCGGCGAAGGCAGTAAAATCAGCCAAGGCTTCTACAGACAGCAAATATCGTGACGTAATCATTGCGATAGACGCCGGTCATGGTGGAGAAGATCCGGGAGCAATTGGCCGTAAGGGAACCAAGGAAAAACACATCACGCTGTCGGTGGCGAGAAAACTGGCGGCCAAAATCAATCAGCAGAAGGGCATGAAGGCGGTACTGGTGCGCGATGGTGATTACTACATGAAATTGCGCCAGCGTATCAAGAAAGCACGGGATTTCAGGGCTGACCTGTTTGTTTCACTGCATGCAGATGCTTTCACAAATCCAAATGTCAGGGGCTCTTCGGTATACATTCTGTCTGCGCGAGGAGCCTCATCCGAGGCGGCAAAGTGGCTGGCAAACAAGGAAAATACCGCTGATGAACTAATGGGCGGAGTTGAACTCGCTGACAAGGATGACCTGCTGAAATCCGTGTTGCTGGACCTGTCGCAAAGCGCCACTATCGAGGCCAGCGCTGACCTGGCGCAGAACACCTTGAGGGAGCTACGGATGGTCGGTAAAGTACATCGCCGTCACGTTGAACGTGCCGGTTTTGCAGTGCTTAAATCACCCGATATTCCCTCAGTTCTGATCGAGCTGGCATTTATCTCGAATCCGACCGAAGAAAAAAACCTGAACAGCCGTAAACACCAGGAGAAGATGGCCAGTGCGATCACCTCGGGCCTGAAGCGGTATTTCAGAAAGCGGCCGCCGGATAATACGCTGTTTGCGCTCCATAATAAGTCGCGCTCTTATACCATTAAGAACGGAGATACCTTGTCGGAACTCGCACAACGCTATCAAACCAGTTCTTCGGCATTGATGGATGTTAACGGGCTTAAGTCCGATTCACTCAGGGTAGGCCAGGTGCTGATTATCCCACAAGGGGGTTCCTGATCAAATTTGCGTGATCGCTTGCGAGCAGGCCTGTTTGCAAGCAAACTCTCGCGCCATGCCTATCCATCAGTTATCCCCTGCATTGATCAACCAGATTGCAGCCGGCGAGGTTGTTGAAAGGCCTGCATCAGTCGTCAAGGAACTGATGGAAAACAGTCTTGATGCGGGCTCCCAATTCATTGAAGTATCACTTTCTGAAGGCGGTATCCGCCATATTCAGGTAAGAGATAACGGTGAGGGCATCTGCAAAGATGAGTTGCCGTTAGCGATGGCCAGTCATGCGACCAGTAAAATTCTCGAGCTGGATGACCTGGAAGCCATTCATACCCTCGGTTTTCGTGGTGAGGCGTTGGCCAGTATTGCTTCCGTGTCCCGCTTTAGTATTACTTCACGGGACCGTGCTTCGGAGCACGCCTGGGTTTTGTCCGACGGTGACGATGTACCCAAGCCGGCCAGTTTGCAGCAGGGTACCCGTGTGGACGTGAGAGACCTGTTTTATAATGTGCCCGCAAGGCGCAAGTTTCTGCGCACAGACAAGACCGAGTTTACCCACGTGGACCAGGTATTTCGGCGTATCGCACTCAGTCACCCGTCAACAGCATTTTCACTGTCGCACAACGGCAGACAGTTATATCAATTAACCCCGGCCAGGGACGAGCAGTCGCTACTGAACCGTATCGGGCAGCTGTTCAGCAAGGACTTTATCCAGAGCAGTATGCGTGTGGAGCATGAGGCCGCTGGCCTGGCGTTATCCGGTTGGGTTGCGCAACCTACCTACTCGCGCTCACAGGCTGATCAACAATACTTTTATATTAACGGGCGTATGATTCGTGACAAACTGGTCGTACATGCTGTACGCCAGGCTTTCGCTGACGTTCTGTTTCACGGCAGGCACCCTGCCTTTGTCCTTTACCTGATGCTGGATCCACAGCGTGTTGACGTTAATGCGCATCCAGCCAAGCATGAAGTGCGGTTCCGTGACGGTCGGATAGTGCATGACTTTATTTTCAAGACCCTGCATGAAGTGCTGTCAGCTACTTCTGCGGGTGCACAGACGTCTGTCAAACCTGATGGGCTGCTTGGCATGAATAACAGCTACGCACCACCGCTAACACAGGCATCTCTTAATATTCGTGAAGCCGTAAAAAGCTATGAAAACCTTTATGGTGTAAAGGCCACTGTTTTAGCCGCCGGGCAAAAAGTTGACTCATCGCAGGAAACGCCGCCGCTGGGTTACGCGCTGGCGCAGTTGCTGGGCGTGTACATACTCGCGCAAAATCAGCAGGGCCTGATTATCGTCGATATGCATGCTGCGCATGAGCGGGTGACTTATGAGCGTCTGAAACAGCAGTATGAGCAGGATGATGTCAAAACCCAGCCATTGCTGGTGCCTGAAAGAATTTCAGTCAGCAAGAAAGACATCGCGCTGGTTGAGGAACACCAGGAGCTGTTGAAATCGCTAGGCCTGGTACTTGATATCAGCGGGCCGGAGACCCTGCTGCTGAGGGAGTTACCGGCGCTGTTACATACCGGGAATTCGGCAAACCTGGTACGCCTGGTGCTCGATGATTGCCATATTGCCGGCAGTAGCAGCAGAATCCAGCAAGCCATGAATGACCTGTTATCTACAATGGCTTGTCATGGCTCCATTCGTGCCAATCGTCAACTCACTATTCCGGAAATGAATGCATTGCTGAGAGACATGGAGGAAACCGAACGTTCGGGTCAATGTAACCATGGCCGGCCTACCTGGGTGCAGATCAAGCTGGGTGATCTCGATAAATTATTCGATCGTGGCAACTGATGGAGCCACTGCCCCCGGTCATATTATTGATGGGGCCCACTGCGGCGGGCAAGACCGATATCGCGGTGGAATTGGCAGGACAGGGTGGATACGAGATTGTCAGCGTCGATTCCGCACTGGTATACCGCGGCATGGATATTGGTACTGCCAAGCCTGGCCCCGGGACCCTGGCGAAGGCGCCGCATTTCCTGATTGACATCAGGGACCCCGCAGAAGCCTATTCTGCTGCTGAATTCGTAAATGATGCTGATCACCTGATCAGCGCTATTCATCAGCGGGGGAATATACCGCTGCTTTGCGGCGGCACCATGCTGTATTTTCGCGCCTTGACCGAAGGTCTGTCCGAGTTACCCGCGGCGGATGATGACATACGCCATGCACTGGTTGCCGAGGCCGAGGTTTCTGGCTGGGAGGCCATGCATCAACAACTGCAGAAGATTGATCCTGAATCAGCCACCCGGATTCATCCAAATGACCCACAGCGCATACAGCGTGCCCTGGAAATATACCGCATCACGGGTAGTTCGATGACAGACTGGTTGAAGGAAAACAAACCGCAGGGCTTACCCTATGATTTTCGACATTACGTGGTTGCCCCGGCAGACAGGTCGCTTTTACACCAGCGGATCGAGCAGCGATTTGATCGGATGCTGCAGGCTGGTTTTATTGACGAGGTTGAAACACTCAGGTGCAGGGAAGATCTGAACCTGGAAAAACCGTCCATGAGGGCGGTAGGCTATCGCCAGATCTGGCAGTACCTGGACGGCAAGTATGATCTGGGGGAGGCTCGCCTGAAGGCAATATATGCCACCAGGCAGTTGGCCAAACGCCAATATACCTGGTTGCGTGGACTGAAAAAGGGGCGCTGGTATGACTCGAATAATTCCGCAGAAACGAAGCGGTTAATGGATGAAATCTCTCTCGAGCCGTGAAATAATAGGCGCTCGGGGTATCTGCTCCAACTATAATGATAACTATTCCGGAGATTGTTACATGTCAAAAGGTCACTCATTACAAGAACCATTCCTGAACGCATTGCGTAAGGAAAAGGTCCCCGTATCTATCTTTCTGGTGAATGGCATCAAATTGCAGGGACAGATTGATTCATTCGACCAGTTTGTCGTGCTGTTAAAGAACAGTGTTAACCAGATGATCTACAAGCACGCGATTTCCACGGTGGTTCCTTCCCGTAATGTCCGAATCCCGATCGATGATGAAGAGGCTGATGCGGGTAACAGCTAATCTTCAGGAATTCCGGGGGCATCTTGTTTGAGCGCCCCGGGGGTGGGGAACGTGCGTTACTCGTACATCTCCGCCTGCAGCAGGCCGGTAACAGCCAGCCGCAATTTCCAGAGCACGAATTCCAGGATCGGCAGCGTGAGTTCGAGGAGTTGTGTGTTTCTGCCGGTTGCGAAATCGTCGATACGGTAACCGCCAGTCGTGATGCGCCAGACCCCAGGTATTTCATCGGGCGCGGCAAGGCCGAGGACATCAGGGCACAGGTTTCTGCGCTGCACATTGAACTGGTGATCTTCAATCACCAGTTGTCACCCGGCCAGGAACGTAATCTCGAGGCTCTGCTTAAATGCCGCGTACTTGATCGTACCGGGCTCATACTCGACATCTTCGCACAGCGCGCCCGCAGTTTTGAAGGCAAGTTACAGGTAGAGCTTGCGCAACTGAAGCATTTGTCGACCCGACTGATCAGGGGCTGGACACACCTTGAAAGGCAGAAAGGTGGTATCGGCCTGAGAGGTCCGGGTGAAACGCAGCTGGAAACAGACCGCCGTCTTATCGGGCACCGTATTAAGAAACTCACCAGTCGCCTGGAAAAAGTGAGTGGCCAAAGGGAACAGGGCAGGCAGTCGAGGGCCAAGACAGAAACACCAACGGTTACGCTGGTGGGTTACACCAACGCCGGAAAATCCACCCTGTTCAACCAGCTGACCAGCGGTGAGGTATACGCGGCGGACCAGTTGTTTGCGACGCTTGACCCGACACTGAGACGTATGAATCTACCCGGCGGATCACATCTGGTGTTGGCGGATACTGTTGGCTTTGTGCGTGACCTGCCGCATGACCTGGTGGCCGCTTTCCGTTCCACACTGAATGAGACCCGTGATGCAGACCTGTTACTGCATATTGTTGATGCTTCACGTGATGACCGTGACACGTGCATCGAGCAGGTCAATGATGTGCTTGCACAGATCGGGGCACAGGACAGACCAGTGCTGATGGTTTACAACAAGTGCGATCTGTTGAATCGAACACCGGCAATCGAACGCAATGAGGCAGGAAAGCCGGTAAGGGTATGGTTGTCAGCACAAACCGGGGAAGGCCTTGACGATTTGAAAGAAGCACTGGCAGAAATATTTCGGGATTTACGCCTGGAAGGATGGGTCATGCTGGAGCCATCCGAGGCAGCACTTCGTGCGAAACTATATGCAATGAAAGTGGTTGTCCAGGAAACGCATGATGATCAGGGCAGATCACTCATGCAAGTGTCGATTAACAGCAGAGACCTGATGGAAACAGGTCTTGAACAGCGGTTTAGCCATGAAAAAGACAGGGTTACCCTGTTGCAACAAGCCGTATAGTCGCTGCTAATTGTTGCGACACCCGCCCGCTCTACCTACAATGCGGCCTTCCGTTATCAATCAGGCAGTTTTTCATGAATAGCAGTAGTCGTTTGAGTTCGACGAGTCCGGGTATTTTTGCACGTTTACGCCGGCGTCTTGGCTGGAAAATGGCCTGGAATGAGCCCGGTGGCAATGGCAAGGGCGACAAGGACAAGGATCCCTGGGGTGGCAATAATCAGGATGGGCCGCCCGACCTGGACGAAGTAGTGCGCAAAATGCAGCAAAAATTTGGCGGCATCTTTGGCGGCAAGAAAGGCAAGGGAAATGGGCGGGGTGATTCCTCTGAACCGTCTCCTATTGGCTTTTATGCGCTGGTCTTCGGTGTGCTCGCAGTCATGTGGCTTGCCTATGACATGGTCTATACCATCCAGGAAGCCCAACGTGGTGTCGTACTGAGATTTGGTAAATATGTGGATACCATGCAGCCCGGTCTGAATTTCCGCTTGCCGCGCCCGATCGAAAAAGTCTACAAGATTGACGTAAAGAAGATTTATAACTTCTCCGACAAGGCCAGTATGCTGACTGCCGATGAAAACCTCGTTCAGGTTGAGGTCTTTGTTCAGTACCAGATACAGCAACCGGAGAAATTTCTGTTTGACGTCAGGTGGCCTAATGGCAATCCCGATTCGGTTTTGCGATCCATTATGGAAAGTTCGGTCAGGGATGTTATTGGTAAATCGTCAATGGACCAGGTACTTACCGAAGGGCGTATCGATATCGCCGTTCGGACGCGTCGACTGATGCAGGAGATCCTGGATGAATATGAAACCGGTCTGCTCATCAGTGAACTCAAGTTACAGGATGCGCGTCCGCCAGAGGCGGTCAAGGCGGCCTTTGACGACGCCATCAAGGCACGCGAAGACGAGGAGCGGGCCAAGAACGAGGCCGAAGCATACAGTAACGATATCATTCCAAAAGCACGAGGCACAAGCGCACGTGATGTTGCGGATGCGGTAGCTTATAAAGCCCAGGTAATTGATCAGGCCAAGGGTGATGCTAGTCGTTTCGAGCAATTGCTGGCGGAGTATGAGAAAGCGCCTGGTGTCACCCGGGATCGCCTGTATCTGGAAACCGTAGAAAGCGTGCTGGCTAACAACCGCAAGGTCATGATTGATCTTGATAGCGGTAATAACATGATGTATCTGCCGCTCGATCAGCTCATGAACCAGGCAGCTGGTGCCATGGCCTCCCAGTCGAACGCACGCATTGATACTCCTCAAACTCAACGGCAAGAGTCATTTCCGACCAGAATAGATAGCCGACCGGGAGTACGCCGATGAGTTCATTAAAGTCACAAATACTGATCGCCCTGCTGGTTCTGCTGGTGGCAATAGCACCCCAGGCACTTTATACCGTGAACATGATGGAAAAGGCAGTGCTGCTCAGGTTCCAGAAGGTGCAGAGATCGAGCTTTGAACCCGGGCTGTATTTCAAGATTCCGTTCATTGAACAGGTCATCAAGTTTGAAAAGCGTACATTGACGCTTGATGCAGAGCCTGAACGCTTTCTTACCAAGGAGAAAAAGTTTCTCATCGTAGATTCGTTCATCATGTGGCGTATCGAGGACGAGGAGAAATATTTCACGACTACCGGCGGCGACGAGTTTACTGCGCAGCGATTGCTCGCGCAGAAGGTCAATTCCGGACTGCGTGATGAATTCGGTATCCGCACCATCAAGGAGGTCGTTTCCGGTGAACGCCGTGAGGTAATGAGCATCCTCAAGGAGCAGGCCAATTCAGCAGCTGCAGAGTTAGGTGTTCATATTGTCGATGTTCGTATCAAGAAAGTGGATTTGCCCGAGGCAGTCAGTGACGCGGTCTATAACCGGATGATCTCCGAGCGAACACGGGTGGCAAAGGAACTGCGTTCACAGGGTGCGGAAGCAGCGGAACGCATTCGGGCCGATGCAGATCGCCAAAGAACGGAGATTATTGCCGATGCGTATCGCCAGGCACAGGAAATTCGTGGTGAAGGTGACGCGGTCTCTGCAGATACCTATGCAAGGGCTTATGGTAAAAATGAAGAATTTTTCAAGCTATACCGAAGCCTTGAAGCGTATCGTAAGACATTCCAGGGTCAGAATGACATCATCGTCCTGGAGCCTGACAGCGAGTTTTTCCGGTACTTCAAAGATCCGTTGGGTAAGTCCCCAGTTCAATAACCAGAGATAGTGTGGATATTTCCTGGGGCGATTTGGGGGCTGCGGTTGCCTTGATGTTAATCATCGAAGGTATCATGCCATTTATTAACCCGGGGACTTTCCGCCAGATGCTGGAGATGGTCAGTAAAATGGAAGAGCGAAGTGTGCGTACCCTGGGTGCGGTCTGGATGGGTCTTGGTATCGTCCTGCTTTACTGGGTTCGAGGATAAAATCCTGGGCTTATGGGGTAATGGAAGATGTCTGATAATCACTGGTTACTGCCCGAAGGCATTGAGGAGTTATTGCCTGAGGCCGCCAAGCGTCTTGAAAGGGTCAGACATGACCTGCTTGGTCTCTACCGGGCATGGGGCTATGAGCTGGTCATGCCACCATTTATTGAATATCTGGAGTCATTGCTTACCGGTACGGGCAATGACCTGGAACTGCAAACCTTTAAACTGACCGATCAGCTTAGCGGCAGAACCATGGGCGTGCGTGCTGATATGACACCCCAGGTCGCACGGATTGATTCATATGTGCTCAATCGTGATGCCCCAACGCGGCTTTGTTATATCGGCACCGTGCTGAGAACCAGGCCGCTGGAACTCGGTGGTTCACGCAGCCCGATACAGGTGGGTGCAGAACTTTACGGACACAAAGGACCTGAAAGTGATGTTGAAATCATACGGCTGATGCTGTCTTCCTTGCGTACAGTCGGGCTGGACGATGTACTGCTGGACCTGGGTCATGTCGGTATTTACAGGGCGCTGGCCAGGGATGCCGGTCTCGATAGTGGCCAGGAAGTCGAGTTATTTGATATTTTGCAACGCAAGTCGGTACCCGAGCTGCACGAGTTCCTTGCAAATTGCGATACCACTGATTCGGCAAAAGGTCGGCTGGCATCGCTCTGTGAGCTGGCTGGCGGCAGGGATGTCCTGGCCCGGGCAGCCGATATTCTGCAGGATGCAGGTGATGACGTGATGAAGGCATTGCAGTCACTGCAATCGGTATCAGATTTACTTGAAGAATGTATGCCTGGCCTGAACATCCATTACGACCTGGCAGAGCTGCGCGGATACCACTACCATACTGGTGTCGTATTTGCGGCTTATTCTGTAGGGCATGGAAAAGCGATCGCAACAGGCGGGCGCTATGACAATATGGGGCTTGGTAAGGTATCATCCCGGCCCGCAACGGGTTTCAGTGCTGACCTGAATCAATGGGTCAGGTTGTCCGGGGTTTCAACCACATCATATGCGCCAGGCATACTCGCGCCATGGTTAAACGAAACCTCGTTGCTTGAAAAAATCGATCAACTGCGTCAGCAGGGGGAGCGGGTTATTCAGGAACTACCGGACGTGGATGCGGACCAGAGTCACGGATGTGACCGGCGCCTGGTAAAACGGGCAGATGCATGGGAAGTCATTCCCCTCTGAAATGATACTTGGCCTGATGGATAGCAAATAGCAAGGAAAGCTCTATGGGTAAGAATGTCGTAATTGTGGGCACACAATGGGGAGATGAAGGCAAGGGTAAGGTTGTTGACCTTCTGACCGAGCAGGCCCAGTCTGTCGTGCGTTTTCAGGGTGGTCACAATGCCGGGCATACGCTCGTTATCGACGGTGAGAAGACCGTACTGCACCTGATTCCTTCCGGAATTCTGCGCGAAGGGGTTTCCTGCCTCATTGGCAATGGTGTGGTGTTGTCACCCGATGCGCTGCTCAAGGAAATGGCCGAGTTGAATGAGCGGGGCATTCCGGCACAGGAACGCCTGCGTCTGAGCGAGTCCTGTGCATTAATACTGGATTATCACATCGCACTGGACCAGGCCCGGGAAATTGCCCGGGGTAAAAAGGCAATTGGTACGACGGGCAGGGGCATAGGGCCGGCCTATGAAGACAAGATATCCCGTCGCGGTTTACGGCTGGGAGACCTGCTTTATCCGGATCGTTTCAGTGAGAAACTGCGCGAGGTCATGGAATATCATAACTTCGCGCTGCAACACTATTTCAAGACCGATACGGTGGACTACCAGATGGTGCTGGACAAGTCGCTCAAGTCAGCTGAAACACTGGCGCCGATGGCCGCAGATGTGACAGGCATACTCGCTCAGGCCCGGGCCGCAGGGGAGAACATCCTGTTTGAGGGTGCGCAGGGAACGTTGCTGGATATTGATCAGGGTACGTACCCGTTTGTGACTTCATCCAATACCACTGCTGGGGGCGCTTCAACCGGAACCGGTGTGGGGCCAAGGTATATTGACTACGTACTTGGCATCACCAAGGCCTATACCACCCGGGTAGGTGCAGGCCCTTTCCCGACCGAACTATACGATGCGCTGGATCTGAATGATGTGAATGGTAAACACCTTGCGGACAAGGGGCATGAGTTTGGTGCAACCACGGGACGTGCGCGTCGCTGTGGCTGGCTGGACATGGTTGCGCTGAAACGCTCTAACGAGATCAACAGCATCACCGGCATGTGTATTACCAAGCTGGATGTGCTGGATGGGCTGGAAACACTGAAAATCGCTACAGCTTACCAATACCAGGGAGCAACGGTTCAGGCACCACCAATTGGTGCGGAGGCCTTCGAGGCCTGTGAGCCGGTTTACGAGGAGTTTGCCGGATGGTCGGAAAGTACCGAGGGTGCACGCTCCATGGAGGATCTGCCGGTCAATGCTCGTAATTATCTGAAGGCGATTGAGGATTTGTCCGGTACGCCGATCCACATTATTTCCACCGGCGCTGATCGCAATGACAACATCATCATCGAGCAACCGTTTGGATAGTCAAAACTCAGGGTAAACCCTGAGTTCGATCGATTAACGCCCCAATATATTGTGCATGGGCGTAGGACTACACTCTGCTTCAGAGGCTGGTAAGAGTGCCCGGAAGAAAGCATTCCACCTCATTCACCACTGAATTTTAGGAGAATATATATGAAATCACGTTTACCCCTACTAGGGCTACTCGCAGCCGCTGCGCTGATTCTGAGTGGCTGTAATACGTCTGCAAAACATGATGGCCCGGCCCTGAATGGCTATCACAAGCAGAAAGTTGTTTACCACATTAACTATGACAACCCTAAGAAGCAGGGTGGTGCACTGCGTAACATCCAGAATCACATCAATGCTGTTGGTAAGGAAAATATTGACGTCAAGGTTGTGATGCACGGAAATGGTTTGTCTCTGTTGCTCGATCCTGATTCACTGGCCAAACTGCCAAAATTCAAGAAAGCTAACGCAGACGAAAAGATGATTGCAAAGATTGACGGCCTGAAAAATCAGGGTGTTAACTTTAGTGTCTGTGCCAATACTGTAAAAGGTCGCAAGGTCGATATGGCCAATGATCTGCACGATGTTACTCAGAAAGACATCGTGCCCAGTGGTGTCGCTGAGTTGTCTCATCTGCAGCATGCAGGATACACCTACATCAAGCCTTAAGCATTACCGATACTCTTTGAGTCCTGCTGCCGGTCAGGGAGATCTTCGGATCATCCTGACCGGTTTTTTTATTCCTCAACCGGGATATCAGGCAAGGTCAGGTCAGTCGAGGACCGCAGTGTCTGTTGGTAAATGATGCCACCATGCGGCTGGTTAATTCCGGCTGATTCATAGATATATTGAAAAATGTCTTCGCTTTTGTCGTCATCTACGACGACTGACATGATGTCTTTTTCAGTTGTTTCCCCAACCCCGCGCCATGCCAGCGGCGTCATACGTCCGGAGCCCCGTGCGTGTTGAATGTTGGCGGTAATGATTCCATGTTCTTCATTAAGCGCCTTTAATACGGGTAGCGCACGGCCGAGAGGCACGATACAGGTAATGAGTTTTTTAGAGGTGCTTGATTTCATGACTGTGCGCTGAGTTTTTCAACCAGTTCCTTCGGTACATAGGTTGCGACCTTGTCGAGGGCAGTCATTGTCACTATACCCATGCCGGGCGTATCCAGTTTGCCGGCCAGATAAATACGCTCGAATACACGGTCTGCCTGATCATCCGCGACAATGATATTGACGACTTCCTTCTCGACATCTACTGCAAGCCCCAGGATCCCCAGTTTTTCCTTAATGCCACTCCCTTGTGCGTAATGGATGGTAGCACCCTGGGCTCCGGCTTCCTGGGCGGTCTTTACAATAACATCGGCGAGGCCACGCTGGACAACGCAGGTGATTAGTGAGGCATCAGTGAGTACAGTAATTTGACGTTGCTTCATGGGTTGGCACCTTCGAGTTCTTCTTCAAGTCGTTGTTGATTGTTTTCAGCGTGCTTTCTTTTGACTTTCCAGTTAATCCATAAACCGGTTGCCATTACCGACAATATAGGCCCGATAGAGGCCATCGCCAGAATACCAAATCCATCCATAGCCTCCATGGCCTTGCCAAATCCCAGTCCCATTGCCAGAACCAGTGGTACAGTGACGGGCCCGGTGGTAACGCCAGCGCTGTCCCAGGCGATGTTGACAAACTCTTCGGAAGACAGCCAGGTGAATACAATTGCCAGTAGATAGCCGGGTAACACCAGCCAGACCAGGGGCCAGCCATAAATAATCCGTGCAACACCGATTGCTATTCCACAACCAACGCCAAATGAAACGGCGTACATCAGAACGGATTTTTTGAAAGCGCCGTTAGTGAGGTTTTCTACCGTTAACCCCAGGGCATTGAGCGCGGGTTCAGCCAGGGTAGCGCCAAAGCCGAGCAGCCAGGCAAAGGCGATCGCAATGAATAGTCCGACTATGATTGAGTAAAGCGGTGATTCTTTCATTGTCTCAATGGGAGAAAATGCCCCGGGCACAAGGCTTCCTGACTGTTGCCCCAGCATTGAAAGCCCGTAGGTCAGGCCAATGTTAAAAACGATCATTCCGATTACACACAGCACAATGCCGTAGGCTGTGATGTAGGGTTTTGAAAGTTTCTGCCTCACGACGACCATTAGCACAAACAGTAAAAACAGCACTAGCGGAACGATTGCGCGTATACCACCGATGATTTCCAGGCCGGGGGATTCTTCCATCCAACTGGACCCGGCCGCAGTGCTGACCAGGCTTGCCGCTGCTATGATTTCCTGGGGGGTTTGCTGGGAGATAACATACAGTGCCAGGCCTTCAACGGCGAGAATAGGGAACAGTGAAGCCAGGGTGACTATGCCGAAGCCCGACAGGGATGAATCTCCGCGGCCAGCGGCTGCAGCAATACCGATGCCCAAAGACAGCACCAGCGGCACGGTCACCGGACCCGTGGTGACAGCGCCACTATCCCAGGCCAATCCCAGCACCGGTGCCATCAAAGGATCGGTAGACATGTAAAATGTCAGTGTGAGTACGGGGATCAAGGTCAGGTAAATGAATGGTTTCAGACTCCAGCCATAAAGAAAACGGATCGTACCGAGCACGGCAGCCAGCCCGACACCGATGCCTACGACAAGAACCAGTAACTCCGACCACTCGTTAAGCAATGCATACAGGTAGGGCGCCGCATTGACGTCTACAATCTGGCCTGCTGTCTTCAGTGCACCTATTGCCGGTTCGGCAAAAGTCACACCAATGCCAAGAATAAAAGCAATAACCAGTACGACAGGAAGTGGGGAATGTACAGGTAGTTTGATACCCAGGGTTTCTCCAAATGGCATCAGGCCAACTTTAAGGCCCTCCATGAACAGCATTAAACCAAGCATGACCGCTACCAGCCCCGCGGTGATCAACCCGGCATTCGCAACATCCTGTCGAAGGATGAAGATCTGAAAGAGCAGCAGGTACAGGGCCAGCGGAACCACTGCCCGCACCTGCTCCATAAAGCGTGTGCTCAGGTAGGGCGCTACCAGGCGATAGACATCGATTGAACGTAACTCGACGGAACGCATGCCGCCAAGTCCGCGAGTTTTAGTCTCCTCGATATGCCTGACCCAGTCATTTGCGCTAATGACCTTCTGCGTGATGGTGGCTTCCCTGACGAACGAGCCAAAGCGAATTTCATTTGTCATGCTTTATCCCCAGTGGATCATTGGCGTTGATGCCATCCATGAATGGTTTGCGTCGGTCCTTGTTGGTAATCTGGTAAATACAGCCTATCCAGTTGCCGACTACCGCCTCGGCTGTATCATGCCATGTATTGTCCAGATGTGACACGATCTGTTGTTCCGGAAACTCAGGAAATGCTGAATCCTGCTCTGCAGCTTTGAGTAACTTCAGCTGAAATTCATCCAGAATGGCGTTGGCCTGATGGCTCAGATAGTTTTCAGGGTACGGAGGTGCTTCATCCAGTTTGCCTCTCGCATGTAACATCAAATCACGTTTGTATTCTTTTAACAGGGATACCGTGTCATATTCCTGGTGCCCCTGGAAAAACACGAAGCGGATTCCATCGCTGCTGGTGGCCAGGTGCACACCAACGTCACCCTCAACCAGAACGTTCAGCCCTGCCTCGCGGAATTGTTCCGGTGTTACCTTGTTCCACCTTGAATGCGGGACGTCAAAACGGGTATTGATGTCATTGACGATGGGGTGATTGTTATTGACTACATGATGAGGGAATACACCCCAGGTTTTCCTGGGCTGCGGAATACGTTTCTGTCCATAGCGAAACTCCAGCACCGCATGGGTTGCCAGGCAGGAACATAATGTTGAGGTAACATTGTTTTCCGCCCAGTCAACAATCTTGATCAGTGGTTCCCAGAAGGGCTGAGAGGACAGCTCCGGGCCTGTAACGTTGGCTCCCGTGATGATCAGGGCATCCAGACCTTCTGCCTGTATGCCATCGAACGACTCATAATATTTTTCAATGTGTGCAGCGGCCTGCTCTCCGCGCTCCAGTTCTGGCAGGGTGAACAGGTGAACATAAAACTGGGCAATCGGGTTACTTTCACCGATTAATCGTAAAAACTGTCTTTCGGTGGCTTCCAGGGCTGCATCCGGCATCATGTTAAGCAGACCAATATGCTGTTCACGTATGTCCTGGTGCCTGGCGGCGTGCTCGCTGAGCACGGTTTGCCCGCTCGATCTCAAGCGATCAAAAGTGGGTAAGGAATTATGGGCAACTAGTGGCATGGTTATTTCCTTGCAATTGCCTGTTCCAGCAGATGCAGAAAATCCTGCTCATTACGCACCTGGGCGACTTCCTGTGATGTGACCGTGTAACCATGCGGTTCGGCAATGGCCTCGTAACGCGGTATACGGGCATGAAACAGCCTTGGAAAGATCCAGCGGGTGAAATTGTCCGGATCCAGCTGCGCGGCATATTGCAGGTCATTTTCCTGTAAATAGATATCCAGTTGCTCCTGCAGGAACTCCGGGCGGTAGTACAGGGGTTTGGGTGCGCTCTGAGCACGCCTGATCAGCTCGTTTTCCTCTTCTTCGTTGGTGGTTTGAATATAAAGGATGAGGCTGTTGGCCGCGAGCAAATCAATAACACCCGGTTCGTCCAGCTCACATAGCGAGCCCCCGACGTCATTGACGAAATTACGGTAGCCATATACCTCGTGGGCCTTGCGGATAAACGCCGGCACATCATACATTGCCGCGATTTCGGCCTCGCGATAACGCGCCTGCCTTGTCTGAAAGTCTTTCAGTGGCACGCCACCCAGTTCCGGGTTGCCTAACTTGCCGACGTAACTCAAGACCGGTCCAAGGTCGTTGATACGGATGTTGTTGCGGATATAAATCCAGTCTTTCTGCAGCAGATCCCTGAGGAAAGGGGTCTTCATCGCTTCCTGCTTGACCAGATCCAGTATGTCCTCGTCGAGGTACCTGGTGCCAATGCGGTAATCACCAGAGTAATGAAACCACTGGTGCTCGCGTAATACGCCGGACAGAAAGGTCTTACCAACACCAGACATGCCGAGCAGGGTTATATTCTTGTTCTCCCAGGCACGGAATTCATCAACGCTGAAATGCACTGGAATGCTCCCCCTTGTTTGTAATTACCGAGACTATATCAGATCAAAATATCAGGCTGCAGCGCTGTCTCTTGAATAAACGTTGACCTGAGCGATATAAGGGTTAATATACCCATAAGTAATATATATGTATCTCTAAAGGCAGGGCAATGGATCATTTACTCAACCTCTCTACCGCAGCCAAACTGGCCGGGGTGAGTCGTCGTACCATACAGTCGAGAATACAGTCAGGCGAACTGGAAACGTTCGAGGGCCATGTTCGAATGTCGGCTTTGTCCACGGTCTACCCAGAAGTATCCGATCGAACAGATTCAGTACTGGAGCGAATGGAGCGTATCCAGGACGGTGCCCTGCATAAAATTAACCCGGATGAAATCTCTGACGAACGATTTCTGGCCAACCAGGTACATCGGCTGCAGATCGAGCTGACTGATGCATATGCCCGGCTCGATTCATACCAGTCACTGACAGAGCAATTACAGCAACGTTTGCAGGCCATGAAAGAACAGTGCGACCGTAAAGACAAGCAGATGATCCAGGCGCTCCTTCACTGGATGGGCGTGCAGATAAAGCAGCAAGTCTAGTGTTGCCATAATATTGAGTCATGCCGAAGCCTGCCCAGCAGGCTTTTTTATTGCCCGGGGCTCAAGGCATGAGACCACGATAGTGGCAATGATCGTGGCGGGGCCGATTCGTGTCTTGATGGCTTAAATTCGATATCAGGTATTCATGTAGTGGAAAATGCAGGTACGATAAAATCACTAACCGCCATGCCTAACAGCAACAGTTACCTTATGGATGAAATTTCACAACTGATCGCCTCGATGGATGCTTTGCCGCTGTCCGGCATCAAACTTGCGGGTGGCATCGTCAGCGATGATATCAAACAGGTAAATGAAAAAGAGTTCAGGCTGATATTCTCCGCGGGAGTAAAACGCCAGAGAGAGTTTTTATGTGGCCGGCATTATGCGCATCAGATTCTGGATTCGATGGGTTACGGGGGGGTTGTCATCAGCAAGAATGAGAAGGGCTGCCCGGTCTGGCCAGGCGGTATTACGGGCAGCATCAGTCATACCAATGATTATTGCGTGGTGGTCATTGCTGATGGTGAGTCCCACAATTCTGTTGGTATCGATCTGGAAGAATCCGGTCGGATGAAGCAGTCCCTGTGGGGGCGGCTGTTCACGAAGTCCGAGATCAGTCAACTGGAAAGTATCGATCAGCCAATTGAACAGATGCGCCAGGCGGCTATTATGTTCAGTGCAAAAGAGGCCTTCTACAAGTACGATTACCCATTACACCGGCGACAGTATGATTTTACCGATGTGGAGGTAACGTTAGCCGGCGTACCTCATCAATTGCGTCTGAATATTACCGGACCGGGACAGCCCACTGAATTGACTGGTTACTTTGTCTCAGGGCTCACACACGTGATGACGATTGTGACCGGATAGTCGCGGCGCAAGTCATCATATGAGTCTTGTTGGTGGCGCGACATGTACTACATTTTGCGGCGCTGGCTCAAAACTGAAATCAATCTCAATGGACCCATCCTCCTGCTCTTTAATGCTGAGTTGCTGTATGTCGGGCATACGCATGGCGATGTAGGAGCATAATGAAGCCATCTGCGCCTCATTATCTGACTTGATGGCATGGGCCAGGTTGGCAGCTACAAACTGGGCCCGTTGATTGCTATCGGGATGGCTGATCTGCTGCCCACCGACTGCAATGCCGAGATCCATTTTTTCATCCATCTTGTCGAGATACAGCAACTGATGATCTTCCAGCCGTTTGTTTCGATCAAATTCAAGCTGCGGAGCGTCATTGTAGATGACAGTCAGTTTGTTCATGCTGTAGGGCCTTGTTCAATCCATCGGTCGCGCAGGACGCTTGTCAGGAATTATGCTGTGTAATGATTTTCAGCAGTTCTTCGTGGACTCTTGGAGCACCGCAGACGATATTGCCATTTTCGAGGAAACCACCTTCGTTTTTGAAGTCACTGACGATACCCCCGGCTTCCCTCACCAGCAGCGCCCCGGCTGCGATATCCCATGCCTTCAGATTGAATTCCCAGAATCCATCAAAGCGACCTGCAGCAGTATGGGCCAGATCCAGCGCAGCCGAGCCTGGCCTTCTGACGCCGGCGGTCCGGGTGATGACATCCTTGAGGATCGCCATGTACTTATCCAGATAATCATAGCGGTAGTAGGGGAACCCGGTAGCAATCAGTGAGCCATCCAGCTTGGTCTGGGGATTGATTCTGAGCCGTCGATCATTAAGACGTGCACCGCCACCGCGGGTAGCAGTGAACAGCTCCTGCCGCATGGGATCGTAAATCACGCCAACCTGCAGTTCATTATCCTGCCTGAGTGCTATAGAAACGGCGAATTGCGGAAAGCCATGCAAAAAATTTGTAGTGCCATCCAGCGGGTCAATAATCCATGTTGGATGCGCCGGATCATGCTCGTTATGTGTGCCGCTCTCTTCGGCTAGTATGGCATGGTCGGGATAGGCTTTTTTCAGGCTGTTGATGATTTCCTGTTCTGCGAGCTGATCTACCTCGGTGACAAAATCATTGTGCTGCTTGGTGCCAATTTTGAGTGTATCAATCCGGTCGACGTAGCGGATGATGATGTCGCCAGCATTTCTGGCTGCACGGACTGCGGTGTTCAGGGGGCCATTCATGGCGCGCGACAATACTGTAAATAGGCCATCAAGTAAAAGGAATCCTGATAAATGCTAACAGGACGCTGAGACGTTTGCGTACAATAGACTGATTTTATCGAGAGTGATTTCAATGACAGGTGAAGTGAACAGCCTGCTGGACAAGATCAGGATCGTCCTCATCCGTACTTCAGAAAGCGGAAATATTGGCTCTGCTGCGCGTGCCATGAAGACGATGGGTCTGTCCAGGCTGGTACTGGTCGACCCCGCAGAATTCCCCAGCGCCAAAGCGACAGCGAGGGCATCCGGGGCGGATGACATATTGGCCGGCGCGAGCGTGGTCAGCACATTGAGCGAGGCGCTGGCTGGATGTGACCTGGTGATGGGCACCAGTGCACGCCTGCGGGATCTCCCCTGGCCTTTGCTTGATCCCAGGCAGGCGGCCGGCAAGGCACTGGAATACTGCAGTTCAGCCGAAGAGATCGCCATTGTGTTTGGTTCCGAGCGGTCCGGCATGTCCAATGAAGAGATGGATCATTGCCAGTTTCAGATTCATATTCCGGCTAATGAGGCTTACAGTTCTCTTAACCTGGCAGCTTCGGTGCAGGTGCTGGGCTATGAACTAAGAATGGCGCAGTTGCTGGCTGATGGTGATGATGTGTCGCAGCCAGAGGAGGAACTCGCGAGGCGTGACGAGATGGAACTGTTCTATGATCACCTGTTTCAGGTCATGCAGGCGGTTGGTTATTACCGGCCGGAACAGCCCAAGTTATTACGTCGACGCGTCAGGAAGCTGTTCAATCGGCCAATGATGTCGCACGCTGAAGTGCAGATCATGCGTGGCTTTTTAAGTATGATAGAACAGTCTTTACCGAGTCATTCACAGAATAACAGTGATGTTTAAACACCTGCGTGAAAATATACAGTGCGTCTTTGATCGTGATCCGGCCGCGAGGAACACGCTCGAGGTGTTGACGGCTTATCCCGGCCTACATGCCCTGATGGCGCATCGTTTGAATCATTGGCTCTGGCGACATGGACTGAAATGGCTGGCACGGATGCTGTCACATGTGGCGCGCTGGTTAACCGGCATAGAAATTCATCCAGGCGCACAGATCGGGAGGCGCTTTTTTATTGATCACGGTATGGGGGTAGTTATCGGGGAGACAACAGTCATCGGCGATGACTGCACGCTCTATCATGGCGTAACCCTCGGTGGCACCTCGTGGAGCGCGGGCAAACGTCACCCGACGTTAGGTAACGATGTGGTTGTCGGTGCGGGGGCCAAGATACTCGGGCCCATCACGATTGGTGATGACAGTCGAATCGGTTCAAATGCCGTCGTACTGAAGGATGTCCCTGCGGGCTCTACGGTAGTAGGGATTCCCGGGCGAGCGATTACTTCGACGCCAGACGAGGTCAACGCGCGCAGGGAAGCCATGGCTAACAAGCTGGGTTTCGATGCCTATGGCGCAACCAAGGACATGCCTGATCCAATCGTACAGTCATTGAACAAGATGCTTGATCACATGCATCATGTCGATGAGCGAATCAGCCAGATTAGTGAACTTTTGAATGAACAGGGCCGTGAGCACGTGATACCGCCACTCGAGCCATGTGAACTGGACACCCTGGACGATAGCGATACCCCATCTTCCTGAGCAAAGCAGCCCTTCTGAATAATTGACTGTTTTACTGGGTTATGTTCCCATTTCAGCATGAAAATGACGACCAAAGGCCGTTATGCCGTGACTGCGATGCTGGACCTGGCCTTGCAATATGGTAATGCGCCCACACCTCTTGCTGATATAGCTGAGCGTCAGAATTTATCGCTCTCTTATCTCGAGCAACTGTTTGCGCAGCTCAGGCGGGCGGGGCTGGTATCCAGTACCCGGGGGCCCGGTGGTGGTTACACACTCGGTCGAGAACCGGGTTCAATCGCGGTCAGTGAGGTCATCAAGGCAGTCAATGAACAACTGCCCAAGACCGGTGAGAACTGTGAGCCTTGCTACCTGTCGCAGGTATGGGATGAGTTGAGCAACGAGATCGAGCGGTTTCTCGATTCTGTCAGCCTGGCGGATGTGCTGGAAAGTACTGAGGTGAAGACCATCGCAGACCGCCAGCAAAGGATTTTTATTGAGCGGCATGAGGTCATGGTGTGACCTGGAGACTGTTATGGCAATTACAATTACACAAGCAGCAGCAAATCGAATCAAGGATACCCTGGCATCACGTGGTAAAGGGGTCGGACTGCGTCTTGGCGTGAAGACATCAGGTTGTTCTGGGTATATGTATGTCATTGATTATGCAGATGAAACTACTGCAAATGACCAGGTTTTCGAGGGTCATGGAGCCAAGGTGATTATCGATAATGACAGCCTGGGCTTTCTTGACGGCACCGAGATTGACTACGGACGGGAGGGTCTGAACGAGGCATTTCGTTTCCATAACCCGAACGCCTCCGCCGAATGTGGCTGTGGGGAAAGCTTCACCGTCTGAACGCCATTCCATGCGGCTTTGCCGTATTCCGCCTCATACTGTCATTACCCGAGGTTTTTTTCTTTGTATTCAAGCGGGTAGCTGGCATTGCCTAGTTAGCATTACACCGATACAATCCGCCCCGAATTTGTGGCTATTAGCACCGCCTTGTCTTTCCTGGCTGTCAAGTTGCTGATGAACAGCATGTACGGAAATCCTGTCTGTATCAGAGAATACCAGGGTTAATCTTCACGCTAGATAGCCACAGAAAATTATTTGAATTCGCGAAGTTATGCGTGATTTTTGTTACAGTATCTTTAGTTTTTTCGGAGTATCTAATGGCAGTAGAACGTACATTCTCAATCATCAAACCTGATGCGGTCGCCAAGAACGTTATCGGGGAAATCTATTCACGATTCGAAAAAGGCGGGCTGCGCATCATTGCTGCAAAGATGTTGCACCTGACCCGCGAGCAGGCAGAAGGTTTTTACGCGGTACACAAGGAACGGCCATTCTTCAAAGACCTGGTGGAATTCATGATTTCCGGCCCCGTCGTGGTGCAGGTTCTTGAAGGCGAGAATGCCATTGCCAAAAATCGTGAGCTGATGGGGGCCACCAATCCGGCTGAAGCGGCGCCCGGTACCATACGC
>JBFFRZ010000004.1:0-25576 GCA_041572715.1 Gammaproteobacteria bacterium | reverse complement strand
GCAGAGTTTCCTGCACTCCGATGTTTAAGGTATTCTGCGGACGTTAATACCCCAGTGATCCCCGTATGACACAAACCATTCTTAATCCTGATCAGTAACGCTGGCCTTCTAAAAATAAAGAAAACATGAAAAATATACTCAGCAAGTATTTCGATTATCGCACCGACGAAAAAGGCAATAGTTACCTTGAAGTACATCTTCGGGGCATGCCATTACTGAGAATGGCTGCCACTAACAAGGGCACAGCATTTACGGAGCAAGAACGCATCGAACTCGGCCTGGACGGCTTGCTGCCCCCACATGTCGTTGATCTCGAGCAACAGCTAAAGCGCCTTTACCACAATTACCAGGGACAGCCTGACGCGCTGGCCAAGTACCAGTTTCTTCGCAGCCTGCAGGATCGTTCAGAAGTCGCATTTTACGCCCTGGTGGAAAGACATATTGAAGAAATGATGCCCATCATCTACACACCAACGGTAGGTAAGGCGGTGCAGCAATACAGCCAGATGTACCAGGCGCCAAGAGGCGTGACCGTCACTGAAAACAACATGAATCGTCTCGATGCCGTGATGGAAAACTATCCATCGGGCGATGTGCGCATGATTGTAGCGACCGACTCCTCAGCCATACTCGGCATTGGTGACCAGGGTCACGGTGGGCTTGCCATCTGCATCGGCAAACTGGCGCTGTATACCGCGGGTTGCGGGGTAAGCCCTTTCCATACCCTGCCGGTTAACCTTGATGTCGGTACCGACCGTAAGGAACTGCTGGAGGACCCCTTCTACCTTGGCGTCCATGACAAGCGACTGAAAGGCGAGCGCTATTTTGCCCTGGTGGATAAATTTGTCGATGCGGTACAAAAGCGCTGGCCAAAGGCGGTGATCCAGTGGGAAGACTTTGCCAAGAATGTTGCCTTCGAAGTACTTGAACGATTCAAGGACAGGATACCCAGCTTCAATGATGACATTCAGGGTACTGGCGCCGTAGTACTGGCCGGGCTGTTAACGGCGTGTCATCGAAAAGGAGAACGCCTGCGTGATCAGCGGGTTGCCGTGGTTGGCGCAGGTGCCGGCGGTGTCGGCGTCGCAAGGGCCATCCGCGATGGCATGATCAGGGAGGGTCTGACCCCCGAAGAAGCCAGGAGACAGCTGTACGTGCTGGATGGCTCTGGACTGGTGATAGACGGCCCTGGTACTGATGAATATAAACGCTCGGTTTCGCAGTTTGAGGATATCTGCGCTGACTGGGATATTGCCGGCGAAAAACCGCAGCTCACAGAAGTTATTGAACAGGGTAAACCCACGGTATTACTCGGTTTAACCGGAGTCAGCGGACTGTTTTCTGAAGCTATCGTTAAAGCGATGGCAGAAAATGCTGAGCGGCCGATCATTTTTCCGCTATCCAACCCCACGGCCAACTGCGAAGCACTGCCAGAGGACATCATCAAGTGGACAAATGGCAAGGCACTGGTCGCCAGTGGAAGCCCTTTTGCCGATGTTGTCTACAACAACAATTCCTACCCCATAGGCCAGGGTAACAACGCGTTTATTTTTCCCGGGCTTGGCTTTGCCGCAATCATCGGCAAGTGTCACTGTATCTCGGACGACATGGTTCTTGAGTCGGCGTATGCCCTGGCAGATTACACGGCCGAACATCATGCTGATGACGGATTGATATTTCCGCCTATCGCCGAGTTGCAAAACGCCAGCGTAAAAGTTGCCGCCAGGGTACTTGAAAAGGCAATCGCCGAAGGTTGCTCCCCGCGCAAGGAACTTGAGCAAGAAGACCTGGAAGCGTTCGTGAAAGCCAGAATGTGGCAGCCTGAATACCTGCCATTCGTTTACAGTGGCAAGGATATACCCCTGTAGCCAGACCAAGCGGTAGGCCCGCCCAGATAATTTCAACCACCGTGATGCTGCTTTGAGTCATCAGGCGCTTCATCCCGTTCGGATTGCGTGTAGTCCCTGATCACTTCAGCCACCCTGATTCGATAGGAATCAAACAAGGATGACTTGCCTTTTTGCTGCGCAGCCCGGTGTTCCATCTCGTTGCGCCAGGCCTGTATGGCGGCCTCATCACGCCAGAAGGAAAGGCTGAGTATTTTACGTTCATCGACCAGGCTTTGGAATCGTTCAATCGATATGAAGCCATCACGATTTTCCAGCAGATGACGCAACTCGGCCGCTATATCAAGATACTCGGATTTTCCCGTTTCATCAGGAATCACCTCAAATATCACTGCGAGCATGACAACTCCATAACCAAATATGCCGGGTCGGCTTGTAATACGGGATTTTCACGACAATCCGGAAACCAACATGTTTAGCGTTTACTCATGGGCACATACTCCAGGTTTTCAGGCCCCGTATAGTTTGCGCTTGGCCTGATGATCTTGCCGTCCTCTCTCTGCTCAATGATGTGCGCCCCCCAACCCGATGTGCGTGCTATGACAAACAGCGGCGTGAACATTTGGGTCGGTATGTCCATCATGTTGTAGGAGACGGCCGAGAACCAGTCCAGGTTGGGGAACATCTTTTTAACATCCCACATGGTCTGTTCGAGTCGTTCAGCGATATTGAACATCTTCATGTTGCCCTTTTCCCGCGCAAGGTCACGGGCAACTTCCTTGATCACCTCGTTACGGGGATCGCCGACGGTGTAAACCGGGTGTCCAAAACCAATCACAATCTCCTTCCTGGAAACACGTTCACGGATATCCGCCTCTGCTTCATCCGGCGTGTCGTAGCGTGACTGAATTTCGAATGCCGCCTCATTGGCACCACCGTGCTTGGGCCCGCGCAAGGCACCGATTGCGCCAGACATTGCCGAATAGATATCAGAGCCGGTGCCCGCTATAACCCGACCTGTGAATGTAGAGGCATTGAATTCATGCTCTGCATACAGTACCAGAGAGGCATGCATGGCACTCACCCATGACTCTGATGGCGGCTTACCATGCAGCAGGTGAAGAAAATGTCCGCCAATCGAGTCATCGTCGGTTTCCAGCTCGATACGTTTACCATTCACCGCGAAGTGATACCAGTAAAGCAATATGGATCCGAAACTGGCCATCAGGCGATCGATAATATCTTTGGCACCCGACTTGTTGTGATCATCTTTTTCCGGCAGGCATGTGCCCAGCACAGAGCAGCCGGTACGCATCACATCCATCGGATGTGCTGACGACGGTATCTGCTCTAGTGCGATTTTCACGGCCTGTGGCAGATTACGAAGCGAACGCAACCGGGACTTGTAGCACTCCAGTTCTTCCGCATTGGGCAACTTGCCGTGCACAATCAGGAACGCGACTTCCTCGAATTCGCAATGCCGGGCAAGATCAAGAATATCGTAGCCGCGGTAATGCAGATCATTGCCGGTACGCCCGACCGTGCAGATCGCGGTATTGCCGGCAGCAGTACCTGAAAGAGCTACTGACTTCTTCGCCCTCGGCTTGTGTTGTTCATCAGCTCCCATTGTGTATCCTCCTTAATCTGCATCCTGTGCAAATAATTGATCCAGTGTTTGTTCAAAATCGTGATAGCCAGGAAAATTATACGGATCATTGCCCGTCTGCATTAATGGCACTACATCCTGCTGGGTGCCGCTGTTCCTGATCGCGTTGTAGACGTTCAGCACGGCTGCATTGTCAGCCCTGAAAACAGATAGCGGGTAAAGAACAATGCTCACATCAGCCGAAGCAAGTTCAGCAGTAGTAAACAGCGGAGTGTTACCCAATTCAGTAATATTGGCCAGTATCGGTACACCTACGGCGTGGGCAAATTCACGAAAGAAATCCAGGTCGGTTACTGCTTCCGGAAATACCATGTCTGCACCCGCCTCGACGTATGCACAAGCACGGTCGATACCGGCATTATGACCTTCGCCCGCGATCGCATCGGTTCTCGCCATGATGACAAAACTTTCGTCGGTACGTGCATCGACCGCGGCCTTGATACGATCTACCATTTCATCCGTTGGTACGACTGCCTTGTCCGGACAGTGTCCGCAACGTTTCTGCAATACCTGGTCTTCGATATGTAATGCAGCTGCTTCACACTTGATCATGGACTTGACTGTACGGGCTATATTGAAAGCGCCGCCCCAACCGGTATCGATATCAACAAGCAGCGGCAGGTCGGTGATGTCGGTTATTCTACG
The DNA here is from genome assembly GCA_041572715.1 of Gammaproteobacteria bacterium. Lineage (GTDB taxonomy): Bacteria > Pseudomonadota > Gammaproteobacteria > JAJDYQ01 > JAJDYQ01 > JAJDYQ01. Next base: position 21,418 of record JBFFRZ010000004.1, on the reverse strand, counting down.
AACGTCAGTCAATACATCGCCAAGCGCGGTAATACCAAGGTCAGGTATGCCATACGAACCGGCTGCTACCCCACCACCGGAAACATACAATGACCGGTAACCGGTAGCTTCAGCGAGTCTCGCATGATACGCGTTAGTTGCACCCACACATCGAAGAGGCCTTTCCTCTTCAACAGCCAGTCTGAATCGTTGTCCTGGAGTCATATACCGAGATGTTCCTTCCGAATACTTTTATGCTGCAGATTGTATGAATAAAAGTATATGTGATACGCAAGTATTGATATTCTCGTATTATTCAATACTGACCATAGAATATTGTTAATAGTTATCGGCCAGATGCATGCAGCATTCCACCGCTATTTTATCGAAACAGCTAATATTCTGGCGAAACAGACAGTAATCATGAAAATAGGACATAATTTACTGAAATTCGATATTTTTACGCTGAACGATGGATGATAACTTTACTCAATACAGAGAATAGCAGTGATTAGCCAGGACCTGATCATTCTCTTTACGATGGGCTATCTCGCGATTCTTTTCTATATCGCGTACCGACAGGACCAGTACCCGGTCGATGCCTATTCAAGATACCAGCCCCTCATCTATACCCTGTCGATAACTATTTACTGCACATCGTGGACATATTTCGGCGCGGTCGGCAATGCCTCGACATCAGGCTGGGATTATTTTTCGATATATCTTGGTCCCATAATGGTCTTCCTGTTCATGACACCTTTTCTGCGCAAGCTCATTACCGTCAGCAAGCGCCAGAAGACAACAACCATTGCTGACTTTATAGCCACTCGTTATGGCAAGAGCCACCGCGTCGCTGCAATCGCCACCCTGATCGCGCTCATAGGGACGCTCCCCTATATTGCTTTACAGATCAAGGCCATCGCAAGTGCTTATGAACAGCTGGCAGGACCCTCCGGTAACGTGGCTGGCTTTTCCTGGTTTCCGGATACAGCATTTGTTATCAGTATTATTCTCGCTATATTTACTATCCTGTTCGGTGCTCGAACCATTGATGCGAGTGAGCATCATCGTGGGATGATGCATGCCATTGCACTGGAGTCCGTTGTCAAACTGATTGCGTTTCTTATTGTTGCAGCTCTTGCCATCACCATCATTTTCGATATCAGCCTGAATAGCCCCAGCGCTCCAGACCCTATAAGCATCATGCTCTCACCGTTCAGTGACTGGGAGCTGACCACGGGATTTATTACACGCGTAGTACTGGCTGCTGCAGCCATCGTAGTGCTCCCCCGCCAGTTTCATGTCATGGCCGTCGAAGGCAAAGGCAATGAAATCAATATCGCCCGGTGGGGCTTTTCGATTTATCTTTTGATATTCAGCATTGCCGTAATTCCAATTGTTGCTGCTGGCATCCAGACCATGGAAGGCCCGGAAAATGCAGACCTGTTTGTACTTTCACTGCCCATGATCGAAGGTAGCACTGTTATTGCCATGATTACTTATATAGGTGGATTTTCAGCGGCAACCGGCATGGTTATTGTTGCTGCCATCGCACTGAGCACAATGGTGTCAAATGATCTGATCTTTCCATTGATCCTGCGTTACAAAAAAACCATCCCCGGCCAGGACTTTTCCAAGGTGCTGCTACTCATCAGAAGGGCCACCATTCTCATCCTATTGTTGCTGGCCTATGGCTATTACCAACTTGCCACCAGCAATACCCCGCTGTACAGCATTGGACTTTTGTCTTTCGCTGCTGCCGTACAGTTTATGCCTGCTATCATCGGTGGCCTTTACTGGAAAACCGGGCATCGTGACGGCACTTTCTGGGGACTTACCGCCGGCTTTATGGTCTGGCTGTATACGTTACTGCTACCTTCCCTGTCTAGTGCACAATTTCTTCCGGCGAATTTCATGCAAAGTGGGTTCTTTGGTTTCACCTGGCTGAATCCGCGCGCTTTGTTCGGCATCACCTTCGATGATTATCTGACACATGGCGTATTCTGGAGCCTGTTATTCAATATCAGCCTCTATGTGTTCATTTCATTGCGAGCACAACCAAGCTTTACAGACAAACTCCAGGCAAACGCTTACGTCGAACATACCGACAAGCAGATCGTGCAGCGCCGGGAACCAAAATCCGGGTTTCGCATACAGGATCTGTTCGAATTGTGCAGTCGCTTCACAGGTGAAGAGCATACGCGGCAGTTCTTTCTCCATCATGGTTATGATATCGATCACATGGCTTCACGCATTGCGGACGAGAGCAGCATCAGCCTGGCGGAACGTCTGCTGGCCAGCAGTATCGGTAGCGCCACTGCAGGACATCTGATAAGGACTGCAGCATCCAGTGCAAAGACCGAGGATGAACTGTTCCAGTTACTGGATACAACCGGTGAAGCACTGAAATTCAACCGGGAAATCCTCCAGGTAGCGATTGATAATATCAACCAGGGTGTGAGTGTCGTTGACCACCACCTGTGCCTTACCGCGTGGAACCGTACCTACGTGGATTTGTTCGAATATCCTGAACATCTTTTGCAGGTCGGCAAACCGATCGAACAAGTCATAAGGTTCAACGCTGAACGTGGGCTCGGAAACCTTGCAGAACTGAATGAATCACAACTTGAAGATGAAATCAGTAAGCGGATGGATTTCCTGCGTCATGGCGAGCCCTATAGCTTTGTCCGTTACTGGCCCGACGGAAGAGTGATTCAGACACGCGGCGCAAGAATGCCGGACGGCGGCTTCATCACTACGTTTACCGATATCACCGATCTCAAGCAGGCAGAAAAAGAACTTGAGGCAACCAATCTCAACCTGGAACGTAAGGTCGAGGAAAGAACCGAGATGCTATCCATGGTGAACATCGAACTACAGCAAGCCAAACAGAAGGCTGAAGATGCAACCCGGAGTAAAACGCATTTCCTGGCGGCGGCCAGCCACGACCTGACCCAACCACTGGGCGCATCTAAACTTTACCTGAGTGCCTTGATTGAAGACCTTATCTCGGAAGGAGCGGATGAAAAACACAATCTCGCAAAGAACGCGCTATCCGCCCTGACAACGGCCGAGTCATTACTGAAGTCGCTGCTTGATATTTCCAAACTTGACTCCGGCAGCATGAATCCGGATATCACCCGTTTTCCACTTCAGCAGATTTTCACCGCGATTGACAATGAGTTCAGCGTATTAGCCGCAGAAAAAGGCCTGCAGTTGCATGTTGTACACACAAAGCTCGGAACCCGCAGCGATATCAGCCTGTTACGCAGCGTGTTACAGAACTTCGTATCAAACGCAGTACGCTACACTCGTGAAGGCATCGTACTCGTAGGTTGCCGACGCAGGGGAGATAGCATTCGCATTGAAGTACACGATACGGGTATTGGCATACCTGAGGACAAGTCGGCAACTATTTTTCAGGAATTCCAGCAGCTCAATGCAAATAACGAAGGCGCCGGACTTGGGCTCGCAATTTGTCAACGTATGGCACATTTACTCAATCACAAAATAGAAATGCACTCGATTCCCGGCAGAGGGAGTTGCTTCAGCATCACCGTTCCGCGGTGCAAAGCAGAAGCCGTTGAGGCAGAAACCCAGGACATCCAGACCTACCGCAAACAATGGCTAAAAGGCATTGAGATCCTGTGTGTCGATGATGATCGTGAAATCCTCAGGGCAACACATACCCTGCTTGAGCGATGGGGCGGGCACATCACCTGCCTGCAGGACGCCAACCAGTTCGATGAGATTACCATGGAACAGGACGCATTCGACGTTGTACTAATGGATTATCGCCTGAATGATGATCACAAGGGACTGGATCTGCTGAAAAGCTATCGGCAAAGGAATGATAATTTCCTCGGTATCGTTGTTACTGCCGAGCAGGACCGTCAGATTGAGCGGGATACGCTGGCCTCGGGTTTCAAGTATCTTGCAAAGCCGGTAGAGCCAGCCAAATTAAGAGCAATTATGCAGGCTGCGTTCATGGACAGAAAACTCGCAGCGGAAGCCGGTCCCTGATTCAACCTACAACTGGGTTTCTGAATCGGGCAGCTCGAGCTTTTTCGCCTGCACTACGGCCTGGGTCCGGTTACGTACATTCAACTTGCGGTAGATCTCGGTCAGATGTGCCTTGATGGTTGCCTCGGTAACCGACAGTATGCTGGCCATTTCCTTGCTGGGTTTGCCATCCCGCAATAACGACAGCACCTTGATCTGGGTCGCCGTCAGCTCTGAAAAATCGGGCTGATGCTCTGTATCTGCCTCACTTTCACCTTGGAGGCTGCTTGAACCCGGAAACCAGACATCACCGTCGAGCACCACCTTGATTGCCTCGGCGATATCATCCATTCCAAGGTGCTTGGGAATAAAGCCACTGGCGCCGTATCTTAAGGAATCCTGAATGACTGACTGATCATCATAGGCCGAAATAACGATAACCGGCAATGATGGGTAGGTTTTCTTGAGAAAAAGTAGCCCGTCTACCCCGTTAGTATCACTCAGTTTTAAATCCAGCAATAGCAGACTGACATCGCGATTTTCCTCTAGAATTTTACGCGACTGTTCCAGGCTGTTCGCTTCATCAATCAGGACACCAGCAATCGTTCTTTTCAACAGGTGTACAATAGCCTCCCGAAACAGGGGATGGTCATCTGCAACCAGTATCCTAACACCCATATAATCTCTCGAAGTTTATCCTGTCAGAAACATAAGCAAATAAGTAATAACAAATATTGACTGCAGCAGCCTGGATATCCCGTCTTTATTTCTTACACAGACTAGAACATCAACCGGCCTCATCATATTAGACCAAAGTCTAATTGTTAACCTGTATCAATATTGTCATAGTGCAGCGGTGTCAAAGCGCCTGCTGACAGGCGCCTTGATCATGAAACAGGGGATTTTTCGTTCCCTGACAATAATCTTAAAATCAAAGGAGTAGATAAGGTAATGACTGACGATATCAAAAAATTCGGCACATTGTCTCGTCGCGGATTCCTGAAGGCTTCAGTAGCCGGTGCTGCGGCAGCAAGCGCGCCAATGTTTTTCATAAACAATGCGCACGCTTACACCAATGCACCCAAAGGCGGTTCTGTAACCTTGGGTTTCAACGTACCTCAAACAGGCGCTTACGCCGATGAGGGTGCGGACGAAATGCGTGCATACAAGCTGGCGGTTAAGCACCTCAACGGTGAAGGCGATGGCGGAATGCTGAACACAATGAAGCCTCTTTCCCTGAAAGGTAACGGCGTCAACGGCAAGAAAGTGGCATTCACCACCGGTGACACCCAGACAAAGTCTGACGCAGCTCGTGCATCTGCAAAACGTATGATTGAAAAAGACGGCGCTATCATGATCACGGGTGGTTCATCTTCCGGTGTTGCGATCGCTGTACAGTCTTTGTGTCACGAAGCCGGCGTTATGTTCATGGCTGGTCTGACTCACTCAAATGATACAACTGGTAAAGATCGTCGCAAGTACGGCTTCCGTCACTTCTTCAACACTGAAATGTCAGGCGCCGCGCTGGCTCCAATCCTGGAGAAAGAGTTCGGTAAAGACCGTATTGCTTACCACTTGACCGCTGACTATACCTGGGGCTGGTCTCAGGAAGGTTCAATAAAGAAGTATACCGAAGCTTTAGGCTGGAAGACTCAGACAGCAGTTCGTACACCTCTGGGTGCCGGTGACTTCTCGCAGTACATCACCCCGGTTCTAAACTCCGGCGCTGACGTTCTGGTACTGAACCACTATGGTAAAGATATGGTTAACTCGCTGACTCAGGCCGTTCAGTTCGGTCTGCGTGACAAGCAGGTTAACGGCAAGGACTTCCAGATCGTTGTGCCATTGTTCTCTCGTCTGATGGCACAGGGTGCCGGTGAGAATATCAAGGGTATCTATGGTTCAACCAACTGGAACTGGTCACTGCAGGACGCTGCCTCACAGGCCTTTGTTAAGTCCTTCGGTGCCGAGTATGGCTTCCCGCCATCACAGGCGGCACATACATGCTACGTTCAGACAATCCAGTATGCCGATGCATGTCAACGTGCTGGAACGTTCGCCCCATGTGGTGTGATCGAAGCGCTGGAAGGTCATAAGTTCGACGGTGGCGGCAATGGTCCTACTGAGTATCGCGCTGAAGATCACCAGGCCTTCAAGGACGTACTGGTTGTGAAAGGTAATGAGAAGCCTTCTTCACAGTTTGACCTGCTGAAGATCGTTGAGATTACCCCACGTGCCAAAGTGGAATATCCACATGACATGGAAGGCTACGCAGGCGACCTCGGTACCTGCAAGGCATAATATCCAAGCGTAAGGCCATCGGCCGCCTCCGGCGGCCGATGTATTTCTACCCGTAACGAGCCAAGTAAAGCGACAATATTATGGATGCAATACTCATACAGATTCTCAACGGTCTGGACAAGGGGGGAGCTTATGCGCTCATCGCCCTGGGCCTGACACTGGTATTCGGTACTCTCGGTGTCGTAAATTTTGCCCACGGTGCCCTGTTCATGCTCGGCGCATTTGTTTCCGTAACAGTGCAAAACATTCTAACAATATCGAAAAAGGTAAAAGACGAGAGCATCACGTTCTTTGACGCTTACAAAGAAACACCCTACCTGGAAATATGGTGGGGTGACACCGGCACCGCAATCATCGATTATGCCGTACCCATATCGATACTTGTCGCCATACCGGTCATGCTGCTGATTGGCCTCGCCATGGAGCGTGGCCTGATCAAACACTTTTATAAACGCGGCGACGCTGACCAGATTCTTGTAACGTTTGGCCTTGCCATCATCATTCAGGAAATCGTCAAGGCCAATTATGGAGCCAACCCGATACCAACTCCGGCACCTGAAATTGTTGCCGGTAGTGCGCCTATTGGGCAACTTCTCGGTTTGAGCCCGGATATTGTCTACCCCTGGTGGCGAATGATTTATCTTGCGTTCTCATTGACCATTATCGGGATGGTTTTTGCTTTTCTTCATTACACCACCTTTGGCATGGTAGTCCGGGCAGGCATGCATGATCGGGAAATGGTAGGCCTGCTGGGAATCAACATTGAACGGCGCTTCACGATTGTATTCGGCATAGCAGCAGTTGTTGCCGGACTGGCGGGCACCATGTACACGCCGATACTCCCGCCCGACTATCATATGGGCATGGATTTTCTGGTGTTGTCCTTCGTTGTTGTTGTCGTCGGTGGTATGGGGTCACTCGCAGGAGCGGTTGCTGCAGGTTTCCTGCTGGGATTGCTGCAGTCATTTGCTTCGATGAATGAAGTCAAAAGCATATTGCCTGGTATTGACCAGATCATTATCTACCTGGTTGCTGTTATCGTACTGCTCGTTAGACCGAAAGGTCTCCTGGGTAAGGACTAAGGAGTCGAAAGATGGAATCTATGAGACCTTCAAGCACGAAGAGGGACAACATCACAATGCTAATCTTTATCGCAGTAGTACTGACAGCGCCGCTGTGGGGAAAACTGATTGGCGCTGGTTACCCTGACCTTCTGCAAAAGTTTGCTATCTTCGGCCTGTTTGCTATCGGCTTTAACATACTGTTCGGCCTAACCGGCTATCTTTCTTTCGGTCATGCGGTCTTCCTGGGTGTTGGCTCATATACAGCAGCCTGGTCGTTCAAATTATTGAGCATGAACCCGATACCTGCTGTTATCTTTGCACTGTTACTGACAGGTATATTTGCCGCGGCCATCGGTTACGTGAGTCTGCGACGAACGGGAATATACTTCGCCATTCTGACGCTGGCATTTGCTCAAATGGGCTATAACCTCGCCTACTCTGTTCTAACACCAATCACGAATGGCGAAACCGGTTTGCGTGTACTACGTGATGACCCTCGTGTACTTGACAATGCACTTGGCGTTACGTTCGATGGGCCGCCTTTAGGAAGTTTCTTTGGTATAGAAATGACGGGGTATAGTGGATTTTATTTCTGTGCTGTCATGTTGATCATCGGCTTCTACCTGTCTCTGCGTGTTTTCCGTTCACCCTTTGGACTGAAACTGGTGGCTATCAAATCCAACCAGACACGAATGGAATATACAGGCTATAACCCGCGTCCTTACCTGCTGGTCGCATTCATCATTTCAGGTATGTATGCCGGCCTGGCCGGAGCGTTGATGGTCATCGTTGATCCTCTGGCCGGTGCGGAGCGCATGCAATGGACGGCTTCCGGTGAAGTGGTATTGATGACCATTTTGGGTGGTGTTGGCACCTTGATTGGCCCACTGGTTGGTGCAGCTGTGATCAAGTATTTTGAGAACATTTTCTCCGCTATTAACGAAAGCGTACTGCACGCAACATTCGACTTCCTTCCGGAAGGACTGGAGAATTTTGCGGTCGCCATTGTCAATCCTTTCGTTGGCGAAGGCTGGCACCTGACCCTTGGTACGTTATTCATGGCCGTCATCATTTTTATGCCGGGCGGCATTATGGAAGGTATCAAGCACCTGACTACCTGGCCCAAGCGCAGAAAGGGGTAAGCCATGAGTGAGAACAATGATAATTACGTACTTGAAATCAGTGGGGTCAACAAAACCTTCGGTGGTCTTAAGGCGCTCTCTGACATTAACCTGAAGGTTAAAGAAGGCACAACCCATGCCATTATTGGACCGAATGGTGCAGGTAAATCAACCCTGTTGAATACCTGCATTGCGAAGCTGATTCCCGACAGTGGTTCCATTATGTTTAACGGCAAGGATTTAACAGATGGCATGACACCACATGGCATTAACCAGCTGGGTGTTTCTCGTGTGTTCCAGACACCAGAGATCTTTCCCGAACTCGCATTGCTGAGTAACGTTATGCTTCCTGCCCTCGCGAAACGGGATGGCTCATTTAAGTTCAACATGTTCAAGTGGATCCGCAATGAAAAGCAACTTAAAGATGAAGCCATGCATTACCTGGATAAAGTTAACCTTGCTGATAGTTGGAAAATACATGCCGGCAGTTTGTCTCGTGGCGACAAGCGTCGACTCGAACTGGCAATGTGCCTGATTCAACATCCCAAGCTATTACTTCTTGATGAACCTACGGCGGGTATGTCAAGACACGATACCAACCGCACCATAGAACTACTGAGAAAAATCAAGGAAGGAGGTATGACCAAGATCATCATCGAACATGATATGCATGTGGTATTCAGTCTCGCAGACAGAATCAGCGTATTGGCGCAGGGTGCAATCATTGTTGAAGATGAGCCTGAAGCAATCAAGGGTCACCCAAAAGTACGTGAAGCTTACCTGGGGAGTGCAGAAGTATGAGTTCTAAAGAAGTTATTGGTGACGTTGGTCACGTCGATATCAGTCACAAGTCCCACATCACGAGACAGGGTAATGATCCAGCCTATTTTTCGGCCTGGGATATACATGCATACTACGGAGAGAGCTACATTGTCCAGGGTATAAGTTTTGATGTACGTGAAGGGGAAATCCTTGCCCTGTTGGGCCGTAATGGCGCTGGTAAGACCTCTACACTACGCTCGATAGCACGAACTGATACACCGGAAATGCATCATGGTGAAATCTGGCTGGACCACCAGCCAATTCATAAAATGAAATCCCATGAGGCTGCCCAGAGTGGCATTTCACTGGTGCCGGAAGACCGTAGTATTATTGCTGGGCTAACGGTTGAGGAAAGCCTGGATCTGGCCCAAATTGCCAAGCCCATCGGCTGGACTAAAGAAAGGATTTATGAACACTTCCCTCGCCTGGCGGAACGCCGCGCACAGGAAGCCATCACACTTTCAGGTGGAGAGCAGCAGATGCTGGCCGTTGCCCGCGCCCTTGCCCGTGATGTTAAACTCCTGCTGCTGGACGAACCTTATGAAGGATTGGCTCCGGTTATCGTTCAGGAAATCGAGCGTATTCTGCAAAGCATCCGTGATCTGGGCATGACGACAATTATTGTTGAGCAGAACGCTGTAGCCGCACTAAAACTTTCTGATCGTGCAGTTATACTCGATACGGGAAAAGTTGTATTTGATGGTAGCGCTCAGGAAGTTCTCGATAACGATGATTTGCGTGAAGAGTATCTGGCAATCTAACAGACAGATTCATTCGTGAGCTACAAATCCATACTGGTCTTTCTGGACGATGGTAAGAGCAATTCTGATCGCATCAATGCGGCAATCACCATGGCAAAAACACATGGTGCTCATTTGACGGGTGCCGCTTTGCAGTCACTGAAACCGGAACTCCTTAATTCAAATGATGAAAAAGTCACACTGGTAAAAGCCAATCGCATGGCAAACCGGCTTATCGAGGAATTCAAGCATGAGGCTACAGACGCCGGCATTGATTTTGACAACATTGTCATACCAGGGAACTCTGATGCAAGTGCCAATAGTATGGCTCACCATGGTCGAAATGCAGACCTGGTTATACTTGCCCAGCCGAATCCGGATGGAAGGAACTTCACACGCATGCTCTCGTTTGCTGAAGAAGTGATGCTCTACAGCGGGCGCCCTATCCTGTTCATACCCTATATCGGCGCCAATAAAATTCCATTCAAAAAGGCCCTGATTTCATGGGACGGTACGCCCGCGGCGACACGTGCGACTTATGATGCCATTCCCATCCTGAAAAGGACGGAAGAAGTCACTGTGCTTGTAGTTGAGAGTAAAAAGCAGCTGGAAAGCAAGAGTGATGAACAGGCCGAGGCTTTGTCGCGCAACCTGGCAAGACACGGCATACATGCCCGTGTTGAACGTGTAACGCCCGGTGAAGCGACTGTCGCCAGTGTAATCCTGAATGAAGTCTCACATCATGATATTGATGTGCTGATCATGGGTGGGTATGGAACGCCGAGCCTGAGACAGAAGATTCTTGGCGGAGTAACCCGCTCATTGCTTTCATCCATGCTGATCCCCGTTTTAATGGCACACTAATAATCCTGATTAATCGATGAGGAGCTGATTGTGAGCTACAAGGACATACTGGTATTTCTTGACGATGGGAGAAGCAATGATGTTCGTGTTAAAACGGCTATTCACCTCGCAAAAACTCATGGGGCCATGCTTACCGGGGTAGCACTAGAGGCCATGAAGCCCGAACATCTGATAGTACAGGACGAGGATGCTGCTTTGATGCAAACCAAGCAGTTCGCCCAGGAACTTCTGCATGGGTTTCTCGAAACAGCGGAGAATGAAGGTGTTGAAGAGGTTGATACAATACTGATCCCCGGCAAGCTTGGCGAGAGTGCACGCACAATGGCGCAGATCGCTCGCAACTATGACCTGGTCATGCTCAGACAACCCAATCCGGACAAGGAAAACTATGCTCGTCTCAAAGAGTTCGCCGAAGTCGTCATGATGCATTGTGGGCGACCGGTATTTTTCATGCCCTATATTGGCGCACACCGCATACCGTGTAAAAAATCAATGATAGCCTGGGATGGATCACCCTCCTCCACCAGGGCTGTACACAATGCCATACCAATGATATCCAAATCGAAGGAAGTCACGGTACTGGTCGTTGCCAGCAAAAAAACCAGCCACGAAGACATGATGGTTGATCAACTGATTGAACACCTGGCAAGGTATGATATCAATGCAACATCCAGTTATATCGACCCGGGTACATTCGACATTCAGACAACGATACTGAATGAAGTGGCAGACAACGATATCGACATCCTCATCATGGGTGGATATGGAACCCCCAGCATCAGGCAAAAGATATTTGGCGGTGTTACTCACTCCATCCTCGCATCCATGATCGTACCGATCCTGATGTCACACTAGTTTCGACAGGCACTACGCCAGCCCGGTCCATGGCCAGCGGCCCAATTGAATAGCAGGTTACAGCAGGAAAACAACCGGGCTCTGGTACTGGCTTCAGGGATTGCCAGCCTGATACTGACACTGGGTATAGCCCGTTTTGGCTACACCCCGCTACTCCCCGTAATGCAAAACCAGACCTGGCTGAACGACCTCTATGGCGGCTGGCTGGCGACCTCGAACTACACTGGCTACATCTGTGGTGCCATAGTCGCTTCACTGGTTAGCGATCTTAAAACAAAGGACCTGTTATACAGAATCGGCCTGGTATTGGCTGTGTTAACTACGCTCGGTATGGGCCTGACCGAAGACATGATGGTCTGGGCAATAATGCGGTTTATCGCCGGCTTGAGCAGTGCAGCAGGTGTACTGATCGGCTCCGGCCTATTGCTCAACTGGTTAATACGACATCATCACCATAGCGAACTGGGTATCCACTTCAGTGGAATAGGTCTGGGTATCGTGCTGGTATCCGCGTCGGTATGGTTTATGAATCAGTACCTGGCATGGGACGCGCAATGGGCCATCCTCGGATTCATAGGACTGCTTCTGATGATACCTGCATGGTTATGGTTGCCACCGCCTGATACGAGCGGTATGACCAAAACAGGCCAGGCAATGACTGACACGCCTCCCGAGAAGCAATTCATGATATTGATATTCATCGCCTACTTGTGTGCCGGCTTTGGTTACGTAGTCAGTGCCACGTTCATTGTCGACATGATCGAATCAATAAACGCGCTGCGAGGTACCGGAGAACTGGCCTTCCTGGTCATTGGCATAGCTGCCACCCCCGCCTGCATCATCTGGGATCTGATTGCGCGAAAGACTGGCGTTATTAGCGCGCTGTTGTATGCCTATGTACTGAATATTATCGGCATCATACTGCCGGCATTGAGTGACAGCTTCATGCTGGTGCTGCTGGGTTCGGTTTTATTTGGCGGTACGTTTATCGGAATTGTCAGCCTCGTGCTCACCATGGCGGGGCGCTTCTACCCGACCAAACCGGCCAAGCTGATGGGCAAACTGACCATCGCCTACGGCATTGCACAAATCATCGGGCCGGCAATTGCAGGGTATATTGCTGAAACAACGGGTAGCTATCTCGGCGCCCTGTACCTGGCATGTGGTTTCATGGTGCTGGGCAGCATAATGTTATTAAAACTGAAATCTACGGCTTATTCCGCTTTGTAGCAGGCAGATTTACTTTACATAGAATAATGAAACTACTGCTATGATTAGACCGGGTCCAATACCAGGCGAATCAACTCAGGAGGTTATTCATGCAGGCAGCAAGAATATATGAAACCGGTGGTCCGGAAGTATTGAAACTGGACATGCTTGATTCTGTAACACCCGGACCAGGCCAGGTCCGCCTGCAACAAAAGTTCATTGGCCTGAATTTCATCGACATCTACATGCGCACGGGTGTATATCCCGCAGGCGATCTGCCGGCGACACTCGGCATGGAAGGCATGGGTGTCGTTGATGCGGTTGGTGAGGGTGTTAGCGATATTAAACCGGGTGACAGGCTCGCCTATGCCATGGTACCGGGTGCCTATGCCGATGAACGCATCATTGACGCGGAAAAAACTGTACCTGTGCCCGACAGTATCGATGACCAGACGGCCGGTTCCATCATGCTTAAGGGGCTCACCGCACAATACCTGTTGTTTCGCACCTACCCTGTAAAACCAAGTGATACCATCCTGGTCTACGCTGCCGCAGGCGGTGTTGGCTCACTGGTCACCCGATGGGCAAAACATATTGGCGCCCGGGTGATCGGTTGTGTAGGGAACGAGGAAAAAGCTGAGATCGCGCGGAGTCACGGATGTGATGATGTCATTCTGTATCGAAGCGAGAACATTCCACAGAAAGTCAGAGAACTGACCGATAATGAAGGCGTCAATGTGGTGTATGACGGCATCGGACAATCCACATTTATGGACTCACTCGATTCGCTGGCCAAATTCGGCATGATGGTCAGTTATGGAAATATTACCGGCAAGATTGAACCATTCAGTCCCGCAATACTCGCGCCCAAGGGTTCCCTGTATGTTACGCGCCCTACCCTGGCTACCCACGTATCGACACGCGAACTGTTACTGGACGGGGCAGAACATTTATTCAGCGCGATTAACGATGGCGTTATCAGTGCCAATATCGAACAAAGCTGGCCACTGGCTGAGGTTGCCGCTGCGCATGAAGCCATGGAGTCTGGAAAAACGACCGGATCATCGGTGCTCAGCGTCGAATAACAGCAGCAGGTTCAGCTGTCTGCGCCTTGTTGCAATACAGAAGTACTAATAGTTGCGGGAGCGGTTGTTTGGTTTACCCATTCATCCTGGCGTACAGGCTCGCCGTGAACCGTACCGCAGCACGTCCATCATGTTCAACAGTTGCCGTGGCATCAATCCTGGATTTACCCTTATTTTTCAGATCCTGTAAAAACTCCTCCATGGCCTCCGCCTGAACATTGCCCTGTGCAACAATATTGCCAATGACCGGTTTTCGGTAATCAATATGACCATTGACCATCACCAGTGATGCCTGATCCGGCAGTCTTGAATACACCAGGCCCCATACAGCCAGCGTACACATGCAGTACAATGAACCGGCAAAAGCAGTTCCATGTACATTAACATTGGGCTGTTCATCGGCGCTGACCTTAATGGCGGTCGGCGCAAGTTCAATGACCCTGAAGGCCATACTCCGACTCAGCGGGATACCATCAAGAATACGCGACTCGAGAATGTCTTTTTGCATGACGACTATTATCAACTATAGGTGGACTCATAGGTTTTTCTTAATTCCGCCTTCTGCACCTTGCCCATGGTGTTACGTGGCAACTGGTCAACGAAATATACTCGCTTCGGCTGTTTGAATTTTGCCAGCTGACCCGCTAGTGTGGATTTGATATCGTCCTCACTCATATCCCGGGTACCATCCAGCACGACAACTGCCGTGACCCCCTCTCCAAAATCACGGTGTGGCACTCCAATTACCGCAGACTCCTTAACCCCTTCAATATCATCGATCTCCGCTTCAATTTCCTTCGGGTAAACATTGTAGCCACCCGAGATAATCAGGTCCTTGGCACGACCGACAATGGTGATCCGCCCGTCTTCACTCATGGTTGCCAGGTCACCGGTGATAAACCAGCCATCTTCACGAAATTCTGCAGCAGTCTTTTCAGGCATTTGCCAGTAGCCTTTGAATACATTGGGACCGGTTACTTCCAGTACACCGGTATTACCGCGGTTACATTCATTACCCTGCTCATCGCTTACCCTGACCTGTATGCCCGGCAGGGCGTAACCCACTGTGCCCGCCATACGATCACCATCGTACGGATTGGAGGTGATCATACCCGCCTCAGTCATACCATAGCGTTCGAGTATTCGGTGTCCTGTTCTCGTCTCAAACTCCTGGTGCGTCTCTGCAAGTAGCGGCGCTGAACCTGCCGTGAACAAACGCATGTTGCTACAGACTTCAGCAGTAAATTCAGGTGTATCCAGCAGACGTGTATAGAATGTTGGCACACCCATCATCACCGTACTTTCAGCTAATTTTTCAATGATCTGCGCAGGATCAAAGCGTGGCAGAAAGTGTACCGGAGAGCCGCCCAGTAATGCACAATGCAATGCGACAAACAGGCCATGAACATGAAAGATTGGCAAGGCATGTAGCAATACATCATGCGCATCGTCCCAGTGCCAGTAACTATGCAGCGCTTCCGCATTGGACTGCAGATTATCATGCGTCAACATCGCGCCCTTCGAGCGGCCGGTTGTACCCGAGGTATAGAGAATCGCCGCCAGATCATCACTCTTCATGCGCACAAGATCCACATCAGACGACAGTGTATCGAGTCCCCCGGTCAGACTGCCGTCACCCTGCATACCCAGAGTGCGCAGATGTGGAACCTGTAGCTGTCTCGCCAGCGGTTCTATCTTTTCATATGTTTCAGGCTGGCAAACGAGTAATTGAGGTCCTGCATCCTGGATAAAGTATTCAAGCTCGTTTGCCGTGTACGCGGTATTTAACGGTATGTAGATAGCACCGGCACGCAAACAGGCGAGGTATAACAGGACCGACTCCGGTGACTTGCCGACCTGGACCATGACCCGGTCACCCGGCTTCACATCAAGTTCAAGCAATCTGGACTGCAAACGAGCACTGGCATCACTAAGTTCGTCATAATTTAACGGCTCGCGACCGGGACTGATCAGAAATGGCCTACCACGAGCGTGTGCAAAACCATCCTGTTCAAAACGAAGGTAAAGATTGTTATTTTCCATGATTAACCCATCCCTAATGAATCAGCCAGACGCCTTTGTCAGCAGGTCATACGCCATACGCATTGCGAGAATGAACAGAAAAATGGCAAAAAACCGTTTTAATAGCTTGTCCGGCAGTATATGTGCCAACTTCGCTCCCAGCGGCGCGAACAGGATACTGGCCACAACAATGCCACCAAAAGCAGGCAGATTGACATACCCAATACTATGCGCCGGCAGATTATCCTCGTTCAGACCCGCGACGATGAAGCCGGCCGTTGATGCCAACGCCAATGGAAAACCAATTGCAGCGGCAGTCGCAATAGAATGCTTGACCGGTATGCCGCACCAGCTGAGGTATGGTACGTGCAGGGCACCGCCGCCGATGCCCATTAATGCCGATACAGTACCTACTCCAGCAGAAACTATGCGCAACCCCCACGGGCCTGGCAGCGCATGATTGCCCTGCGTGGTACCAATTGCCATCTGTAGCGACACGCCACATAAAAAGATGATGAAGGCGACGCTTAGCCAGTAACCTGGTATCAGGTCTGCAAGTGCAGCCCCGATTACCGAACCTGCAATAACACCGGGAGTCATAACTTTGACCAATGGCCATTGCACCGCCCTTTTACGATGATGCATCCAGATTGATGAGATTGCCGTAATCACGATCGTCGCGAGTGATGTGCCGATAGCTACTTTAATCAGAATATCCGGATGAACACCCTCTGCAATAAACACCAGTGACAATACGGGTACAATAATGACACCCCCACCAATGCCCAGTAACCCGGCTGCTGTCCCTGCACCTGCGCCTGCCAAAAGCAAAGTAGTAATATCCATAACTATGCCGAAGATGAGGCCAGTTCAAGACCTTTGAAACGGCGTTCAAGGTCCTTCGACATGGAAATATACCCGCTGCAAACGTAGGCTTCATGGTTAGCGACAATTTGTGAGCTTTCGTAACAGTAATTCACCATGCAACCCCAGGATTGTTTCAGCCCATATTCAGACAGGTTTGCCAATACATTGATTCGCTCCAGACGAGCACCGTTGGAAAGATGAAAATGCATTACCGGATCGTATGCCTTGTGATTTCGTTTTGCGCCGGTCAGATAATACAAGGCAAGTTTTTGCAGACTGCTTTCCAGAGATTTCCTCGAGTCCTCATCAAGCTCATCTAGCTGACTGATTAAAGTATCGATGACCGCCGTAATTTCCTGTTGCTGGCTCGACGATCTTAATGAAACGAGCGCATCACCAAGCAGCTGTTCAATCACATCAGGATCAACTGATTCAATATATTTTTTCAGCATGGGCACGGGTGACAGCGTTGCGAACAAAGTAAGGCCCGGAAATTCTTTATGCAACTCGGAAGCGACTTGCTTGATCAGAAAATTACCGAAACTCACACCCCTCAATCCCATCAGGGCATTATTGATCGAATAAAATATTGCAGTGTCTGCCCGGCTGGCATCTATCTCTGGGCTTTCCGGGTCTATCAAGGGTGCTATTGAATGACTCATAGAGCCAGTCAACGCAACTTCCACAAAAATCAGCGGATCTTTCGGTAATGCTGGATGAAAAAAGGCAAAACAGCGACGGTCCGATGCAAGCCGGCGATGCAGGTCATGCCAGCCTGCCATGGGATGTACGGCTTCATACTTGATCAGCTTCTCCAGTATCGATGCAGGTGAATCCCAATCGATACGCTCAAGGCTTAAAAAGCCCCGGTTAAACCATGAAGACAGTAAATGCTGAAAATCATAATCAAGCTTATTGAGATTCGGATACTGTTTGAGATGCTTCAGAAGAAACGCTCTCATCTCGACAAGCACCGAAGTGCCGCTAGGCGCCATGTTCAACCGACGCAGCAGTTCCTGGCGTAGCGGCTCGGCAACCTCTAAAAGCTGTTGCAGGCTCGAATAATCCTCAACTCTATAATTGTTTACCGCCTCCTGTACGGCTCCGGGATCAGGATCGAAATCTGACGCGAGCATCAGCAGGAATTGCAGACGATCCTCCTCGTTTTTTTTCTGCCAGCGCTGCAATATCTCACGGGCAAGCGCAATGTTGGTTGCTTCGCCCTGCCCGGTGATCAGCTGGGTACAAAGCTGGGCATCAGGCAGCGCCTTGCCTTCTCCGGCATCGCGTAACCCCAGGATATCGCCACCGTAATCTGCTACCGTGTCCAGCATTCTTTCAAACCAGTTCGATATCATGCAGCCATGACCTCGAGTTGATTGGCCAGATCAACAAAGTCATCCGCAACGACATCGAAAGCGCCTGATTCCGCGATGTCAGCCTGTTTCTGCTTGCCGTATTCATTCGGTCGGTGTATGAATGCGGTGCGTAATCCATTACTTTTTGCCGCTTCCACGTCCTTTTTGTGGCACGCCACCATCATGACTGATTCGGGTGGCAGGTTGAGATATTCACAGGCACCCAGATAGGTTTGAGGGTGTGGTTTGAAATGACCGAACAGGTCTGAGCAGAAAAGACAATCCCACTGCAAATGGTTATAGCGGTTCAGATCAATCAGCAAATCCAGATTACCATTGGAAAGTGTAGCGACAACATATCTGGCACGCAGTTGACTCAAACCCTGTAGAGTATCAGGCCATACCGCCAGCTGGTGCCAGACATTGTTCAAGCGATCTCTTGCTGACACATCGAGCATGTCCATAGCATGCCTGTGCAATAACTCATCAAGTGCCTCGCGATGAATCTGGTCAACCTTTCGCCATGGAATCTCACCGTTTATGGTTGCGGCCATTCCATCGAAATAAGCCTGTCTCCACTCTATGGCCATCAGTCTAGCGTCTATATTGGTATTGAGGGATGACGCTGCTTCATCAATTGCTTTTGAAACAGGATGAAACCAGTCGACTGTGGTTCCAAACATGTCGAATAACAGCGCAACAGGCCTGATCACTTGATGCTGTTCCTATATAGCCGGACCCATAAGCATTTCCGGAAACCACAAGGCTATTTGCGGAAACAGGATGAGTAATGCAATACCAATCACCATGCACAACATGAACGGTAGCGCACCAACTAGTATTGTCTTCAAGTCAACATCAGGAACAATGCCATTGATAACATAGAGGTTCAGTCCTACCGGCGGTGTAATCAGCCCGATTTCCATATTCAGCGTCAGCATCACCCCGAACCATATCGGATCAAAACCGGCCTGAATGATAATCGGCACCAGAGTCGGCGTTGTCATCAGGATGACTGCCACCGGTGGCAAAAAGAAACCGGCTACCAGCAGAAAAATGTTGATATAAAGCATTAGCGCCAACCTATCCACTTTATTCCTTTTATGCTGATGGCATTCCCGATGATGATGCTTTCGGTATTAATCAGCGCGGTGTACGTATATGCGCGTTATTTCTAGAGAATGAATATTGATTAGCAGCTCAGGCTATCCGTTTTGCGAATAGCTCATCCAGTTGCTCGTAGACTTCCCATGCCGAGGACTGACGCCGGGATGGCTGCTTGCTCAACAACTGCTGAATAATCGGATCAATTTCGAAATATTCCGGCGGCAAGTGTGGGGCTGGAGTCGTCACGTGGTCCTGCATAACTGCCATTGAAGATTTCGATGTAAACGGCAGGCGCCCCATGATCATATAAAATAGCATTATGCCAAACGCATAAAGATCACTGTGATGCGTCGCTTCATTGCCCAACGCCTGTTCAGGGCTCATGTAGGCGGGTGTACCTACAGCTTCACCTTGAAGTGTAAGATCTGCATCTCTCTTGTTGAGTAGCTTAGAGATTCCAAAGTCGGTCAGTACTGGCTGATCGTTTTCATCGAACAGGATATTTGTCGGCTTGACATCTCTATGCAATACCCCCGAATCATGGATGGTGCGCAGGGCGTGACATATGTTCATGGCATGACCAAGCGATTCTTCCAGAGTAAGGCCCTTGATGATTTTGGATTTAAGATTCTCGGTCGTAAGCAATTCCATAACGAAGAACAGGTGGTTATCGGTAAAACCCTGATCAAATACCTGGATAACATGAGGATGCTCTATGACGGAAAGAATGTCGTATTCTTTCATAAAGCGATCAAGTAAACGGGAATCCGGTATATTTTCGGTGTCGATCAGTTTGATTGCCACAACATCATGGTCCCCGGCTATGGCTTTGTAGACCGTGCCCATGCCACCTTTTCCAAGTAGCCCTGCGATCCGGTATTTACCGATGCGTTCGAGTTCATCGGTCATATACTCAGATTGATCAGCCAGTGTCAGATCCTTGTCTATGGTATCCCATATATTCTTCCTGACTAGTTCTTCAATTGAACGGATCAATGCGCGACCGGAAACTTCGCTGTTAGCGAGGTGAACCCGCGGTACCACACGACGTTCTTCAAGATGAATTTCAGTGTCGGTGAATTTGTTGCCGATAATCAGGGAGGCCGGGGGTTTGCATCCGGAGGTTCTTACACAATCCCTGATATAGACCTGAAGATCCGGTTTGTAACCATTGATGATTGCTACATCGGTCCCATGAAGATGACCATAGCTGCCCTTCTGAATCTCCTGCAGGGTATTGATACTGGCAGCGAAATTGTTTCTCAGAATCAGCTCACTTATCTGGTTTGAGTAATTATGGTTAAAACCGACTATTGATATGACAGGCTTCATATCTTCCCCCAATACTGAAGAATTCTTATTTGTTTATCTGAACGTATAATCTGACAGAAGTTCAAATCCACGTTGTAAAAAAAGGCTGAAATTCATTTAATTACTATAGTTTATCCATATTATGTTCAGGGTTAACCCGCAGATTTTATGCATTCCTTGCCCGGTCAGAATATCGCGTTTCGAGCATGCTCCCATCCGGGCTGTTTCCATATGTACATGGGTCGGTATTTTCTGACCGAATACCTCGGCCAGGCTCCTCATTGAAGGTCAATATTTATAAGGATACACACTATAATAAGAATGGTTATAGTCCGCCGTACATGTTGAATTGATGGCCATACTTGCATGATTAAAATTACATCACTCAAGGCACTGTATCGATTAAGTGTAGTCAGCGTAATGCTCACCCTGGTTGTTATGGGCTCTATATCGATTTTCAGTGTGAACAAAACGGTTCGCTTGACCGATGAAATCGTTAATGACGCCATCAATGAAACCCACCATGTAATGAAACTGCAGATGGCGCTGCATGAAGTGACCATGCCGGTCAATGATCACATCATTCATGCCAATCCGGCCGAACAGGACAATTACCAGGCGCTGAAGAAGAAGGTATCGCAAAACTTCGATGCCACAAGGTCACTCGAGACACTTTATGCTGAACAGATCGAGGCAATCGGGGAAGCCAGG
>JBFFRZ010000003.1:0-27170 GCA_041572715.1 Gammaproteobacteria bacterium | reverse complement strand
GCCTGAGAAAAAGAACTCAGAGCTGATGCCTACCGAACCTTACCTGCTGGGCTCTCACTCCGGTTGTTGTGGTATCTGGACTTCTGGCCCTACTGACGTTGGCGCGCCAACTGACGAGGCAATGGATGATGTACCTGAGCACCAGCCTAAAGGCTGGAACTGGGGTTACCGCGGTATGACAACTATCAACGGTCTGTTCACAGCTGGTGATGGTGTTGGCGCATCTGGCCACAAGTTCTCTTCTGGATCTCACGCTGAGGGCCGTATGGCTGCCAAATCCATGGTTCAGTACTGCATCGATAACAAGGATTGGACTCCGGAACTTGATACAGATGTGGACACCCTTGTTGAAGAGATCTACAAGCCGGTTCGTACTTATCTTGAGCACAAGGACTACTCGACTGCAATTGATGTTAACCCTCACTACATCACGCCCAAGATGTTGCAGTTCCGTCTGCAGAAAATCATGGACGAATACGTTGCAGGTGTTGCTACTTACTACACCACCAACGCTGAAATGATGGCGGTTGCAGAAGAGAAGCTGATCATGCTGAAGGAAGACGCTGAAAAGATGCGTGCGAAAGACCTGCACGAGCTGTTACGCGCATGGGAAAACTATCATCGTATCCTGACGGCTGAAGCACACATGAAACATATCCAGTTCCGTGAAGAGTCTCGCTATCCTGGTTTCTACTACCGTATGGATAAGAACTTCGTGGACGAAGAAAACTGGAAGTGCTTCGTGAACTCTATCTACGACAAGGAAACCAAGCAGTGGACTTGCTTCAAGCGTGCCCACGTTGATTTGGTCGACAAGTCAAAGTTGTTCAAGTAAGTTTTACTTACTTCAAAGTAGTATCAGGGGTCCGGGTATCGAAAGATGCCCGGACTTTTTTGTCTTTGGTTATAAATTGATATGTAGTCTATATTTATAGCCCGCACTATGTTTGCAAGAGGTATTGAGTTATGCCCGACCCGAAAATTGATATCAAGGAATCACCGATCCCGGCAAGCCCGGTACAACCAATACAATATTCCGGCGAACAGGAAATACAGTTTCGCTGCCACAAGGACATCGAGTGCTTTAATGCCTGCTGCAAGCAAATTGACCTGCAATTGACGCCATATGACATTGTACGTTTGAAAAATCGCCTGGGCATGAAGTCCGATGAATTTCTCAAGCAGTATACCTATCCCTACGAGGTTGATAAGGACGGTGTGCCCGGTGTCAAGATGAAGCCTGTTGAAGGCACCAATCAATGCCAGTTTATGACTGATGAAGGCTGCAGCGTATATGAAGACCGGCCTGCGTCCTGCCGTTATTACCCGGCCGGACTGATGTCCCTGCGCCGTCAGGATGAGAACTTTGATCGTCAATCCTATGTGATTGTGCAGGAAAGCCACTGCAAGGGGCACTTCGAAGACCAGGTACAGACCCTTGATGAATATCGTGAGGATCAGGGCGTCGTGGAGTATGATGAGAACTCCCGTGGCTGGCGCCAGCTGATGTTAAAAAAGATTTCTTCAGGCCCGATTCTGGGCAAGCCTACGGCAGAGAGCCTGCAGTTCCTGTTCATGGCCTGTTACAACCATGACAAGTTTCGTGAATTTGTTAATACTGCTTCATTTCAAAAGACCTTCGACCTGTCTGATGAGGTTAAGCAGCAGCTGAATACTGACGATGTTGCATTAATGCATTTTGGTATCGACTTAATGAAGCAGGTTCTTTTTGGCGAGCATTCGATCCCATTGCGCGATGGTGCCGTTGAACAGCGTGTTGAGGAACGGAAAGAAGTTGTGGAGCAGAGAAACAAGCTGAAGGAAGAGATTGCCAGGGCACAAAAAGACAACTATGAGCTCGATGCGGAGCGGGAGAAGGCGGAAAAAGTCGGTGCGGACCCTCTTGGTTGTACCGATGGTGAATGTAACTCGGAAGGTTGATGCCGGTTTAACCGTCCATGAGTAGGGAACCCTGGCCAAGAGTAAGGCAGCAACCGCAGCGGCGTCACTGACGCCTGTTTATCATTTTGTGGGCGACGAGCTGGCAGCTTGCCTTGCCTCCAGTTCTTTTAGCGCAAGCGCATTCGTTAATACAATCAGTCCCTCAAAGCTTCCCGCCTGCGATGCGCTCGTCCGGTATTTTCCGTTGACGACAATAGTCGGTACACCGCTCAGGTTATAGACCTGTCCCAGCTTTTTAGACTGCTGGATTTTGCTGCTCACCGCAAAAGATTTATAGGCCTTGGTGAATTCATCCCGGTTGATACCCAGGCCCTCTATAAAGTCGAAGATATCCTCTTCCTTGTAAATGCGCTTTTTCTCTACGTGCAGTGCAAGGAAAAGAGGCTCATGTATTTTGTCGGTAACACCAAGTACTTCTGAGGCGTAATAAGCACGCGCATGGCTTTCCCATTTGGGGCTGAGCAGGGCCGGTACGCGTTTGAAAACAATGTCATCGGATTTGTTTTTCAACCAGCCTTTGACATAGGGTTCGAAACGAAAGCAGTGGGGGCAGCCATACCAGAAAAGTTCTGTTACTTCGACCTTGCCTGCAGGCGCACCCGTCGGCTGAGCGGGTTTGATCAACTCATAGTGGACGCCTTCCATGACCCCCTGGAGGCCTTTGAGGTCTTCTTCGGCAGTGGTATTGAAGCTGAGTAGAACAGCAACCAGCAGGAGGGTCAGTTGTTTATATGAAGGCATCGTATTACCCATTGTAAATTGATCAGAACCTGTTTAGATGCCTGATTGTACCGGGGGTTCAGTGAATGTTAACAACCCGCCGGCTTCAGCCGACAGGTTGCATGGCAGAAAGTCAGTCGTGAAGACCCTGAATAACATTGGAAACCGCCTTGATGTCTTTCGGGTACATCTTGGAAGCGATATCACGCATCATCCGGTTTTCATCGTTTCGGCGTTCTTCAAGCTTGAACTGGTTTAACTGGGACTCGGTATAAGTAGCCCACTGGCCTGCAAGGCGGGGGTAGCCACTGGCGGGGTTACCGGCACCGGTCGGGCCATGGCAGCCCATGCAGCTGGGGATGCCACGGGTTTTGTCGCCGCCTCGATAGAGCTGCAGGCCATGGTCAACGCTGCTGGCATCGGCCTCGCCGAATTTCAGTTGCTGGCTGGCAAAATATGCAGAAATATCACTGATTTCCTGGTCGGACAGATCCTTGACAAACCCGTACATCACTGCATTGGCTCGACCGGACTTGTTAACATCATTATCGCGAAAAGCCATGAGTTGCTTGACCAGGTACTTTTCACCCTGCCCTGCAATCTTGGGCCAGGTGGCTGCCGGGCTGTTGCCGTCCACTCCATGACAGCCAGCGCACCCTTTTTGCAGGGCAATGTTTTTTCCGTTAGCGGCATCGCCGCCGGCCAGGGCCAGTGGGGTGGTTAACAAGGCAGTGGTGCTTACTAGCACAGCAATCAAATGACGCATTAATCTAACTCCTGATAAAATCGCCAGCTTGGCGTTTGTCCGTCCTAACAAATGGCGGCGTAGTATATAACAAACTACGCACCAGCCCAATTATAAGAAGGGGCTTATATCCCCCTGTTTACTCATGGAAATATATGACTGTCAGTTTCACTAATGCGCGGTTTATCAAGGGCGCGCACAAGCTTGAGCAATGCCCTGCGGACAGCGCGCTTGAGGTTGCCGTGGCGGGCCGATCGAATGCCGGCAAATCCAGTGCGCTCAATACTATTACCGGTATCAGGGGGTTGGCCCGCACCAGCAAGCAGCCTGGCCGGACGCAGCAGATCAATTTCTTTGAGCTGGGCGAACAGCAATACCTGGTTGATCTGCCGGGCTACGGCTTTGCCAAGGTTCCGCCGAGGTTACGCAAGCATTGGGATGAAACGCTCAGTCGCTATTTTGAAACCCGCAAGAGTTTGCAGGGGCTGGTGGTGATTATGGATGTCCGGCACCCGCTGAAAGATCTGGACTGGCAGTTGATTGAATGGGTCGATGACATCGGAATCCCGGTGCACTGCCTGCTGACCAAGGCGGATAAACTGAGCAGTGGAAAGAATTCAGCTACCTTGCAGAAGACTGCGAAACAGCTGGCTACGATAAATCCGGATATTACAGTTCAGCTTTTTTCTGCAATGGACGGTCGCGGTCTGGCCGAGGCAAGAAAGGTTATGCAAAGGTGGCTGGAAACCTAGCCCGCAGGCCTCATGCCCGGGCTCTTGGCGGCAATTCCCTGCATGAGTGAAAGCACCTTTTCAATATGATTCGATGCTTCCATCAACTTCACCAGCGGTGTGTCCTGTGAATAGTCAGAAAAACCATTTTTAAGGTGTTCGATCTTGATCAGGGTCTCGTCCAGGTCAGGTATATTCACTGGATTTTCGCCGAAGGCGACCTTTCTGAAATTTTCATAGCGCTCCATATCTCGCATAATCTGCTGGATAATAATGCCGCATTCGGTCATGCGGCTGAGCAGCCGGGTACGCAGCAGGTCGCGTCTGATTTGCCGATACTGGCCGGCTAGGTATATCGTGATCGAGAGAGATGTTGCTGCGACTACGGCTGCGCTTACTGAAATGAGGAAGGAATCGGTCATGGCTCAGTCTGTTTTAATTTAGCTTGGGTCTGCAAACCACAGTCTGTCAGCTACGACAACTCAGGTAAAGAAAAGCGCCCCGGTATTTGGGGATGAATACCGGGGCGTAGAACAACCCGGCGGGGAAGGCCGGGTCTATCCCGCTCAGGGAGGAACGCGGGAACGCCATTGTGGCGCTGTAGTTAATAAGATGGGCCCGGATATGGAAAGTTCAACCTAATCACTTGCATTATCTGGCTGGCTTTTTTTCTGGGTGAATCCGAGTTGGCGCCATGCCTCGTACAGCCCTATGGCAACGGTATTGGAAAGGTTGAGACTGCGGCTGCTCTCCAGCATGGGCAATCTGAGCCGGTTTTTTTCATCCAGTGAATTCAGGATTGAGTCAGGTAAGCCACGCGTCTCAGGCCCGAATAACAAGGCATCGCCATACTGAAACTGATGATCCGTGTAGGTGGTTGTTGCCTTGGTACTGAAGGCGAGCAACCTGGCGGGTTCGGCCTTGTGGATAAATTCCTCGTAGCTGTGGTACTCGTGAATGTCACACCATTCGTGGTAGTCCAGCCCGGCCCTGCGCAGTTGTTTTTCCTCGAGCGAGAAGCCAAGCGGATGAATCAGGTGTAAAGTCGCGCCGGTATTGGCACATAGTCTTATAATGTTGCCAGTATTGGGCGGAATCTCGGGTTGATATAGCACAACATGGAGCATGGTTTGGATCCACGATTATCGGTTGATTTCTGCGGGTTATCGCTCAGTAGCCCGATTGTACTGCTTTCAGGGTGCGTCGGCTTTGGCGAGGAATATACCCGCATCGAAGGCTTCAGTAATGCAGATGTTGGGGCTATTTGCCTGAAAGGAACTACGGGACAGGCCCGCCTGGGTAACCCCCCGGCCAGGCTGGCGGAGACGCCTTTCGGTTTAATTAACGCGATTGGCCTGCAAAACCCTGGTGTGGAAAAGGTAGTAGATGACATCCTGCCAACACTGGATTTCGGCGAGACCCGGTTTTTTGCCAATGCATCAGGTTCAACCGTCGAGGAATATATTGATGTGGTAAAAAAATTCGACGAGTCAAATATCGACGCCATCGAAATCAACATTTCCTGCCCGAATGTGAAGGAGGGCGGGGCCGCGTTTGGCAATGATCCTGATATGTCGGCCCGAGTGGTGGAGGCCTGCCGCGCGGTGACCTCTAAGCCTCTAATTACCAAGCTGTCGCCCAACCAGACCGATATAGCCGAAAACGCCCGGCGTTGTATAGAAGCGGGTACCGACGGCTTTGCCGTAATCAATACGCTAATGGGTATGGCTATTGATATCGAAAGTCAGAAGCCGGTAATTGGTAACGTTCAGGGTGGGCTTTCCGGGCCAGCGATCAAGCCGATTGCCTTGTTGAAGGTGCACCAGGTTTACCAGGTGGCCAAACAGCACAATGTGCCGATCATCGGCCAGGGCGGTATTAACAGCACTCAAGATGCGATCGAATTTTTGCTGGCTGGTGCAGCAACCGTTGGGCTCGGCACAGCGCTATTTTATGACCCGATGATCTGCAAGCAGGTAAATGCCGGATTGATTGAATATATGGACAAGCATGGACTGGGCTCGGTATCGGATTTAACCGGGGCATTAAAATTGCCGGAGAAGGTTGTCAGTTGCGGATGTGATTAAGCCCCGGCTTGCTGATCGTCTTAACCCCATCGCTTCACGGGTGGCTGACCAGCAGGACATCAGTCGTTAATCCGCTTGCTGTAAAGCGGGCCCATGCATCACCCGGTATGGGGGTGATCTTTTCGGCCTCGAGATCAATAAAGGCTGTTGCGAGCGGGGAGAACAGCCAACCCGAAGAAGCCATCAGTATAGGTAGCCTCAATATGGTTTATCCCTGGTTTCTGGTAATACGCATTACCGGCTTGAGGCGTTTGATACTACGCATGATGTTCGCCAGATGTTTGCGGTCCTTGACCGTGATATGGAAATTCATGGCCACGGTCATACCGTCACGTTCTTCCAGTTGAACGTTTTCAATATTTGAACCCATGTCCGATATTTCGGTGGCAATAATGGCGAGCACCCCTCTTTTGTTTGCCACCTCCACGCGGATACTGGCATTGAACTCATTGTGTTCACTTTCCGGGTCCCATTGCACATCCAGCCATTTGTCACGGCTATATCGCTGATCAATAACATTCGGGCAGGTATCACGGTGGATTACGATGCCGCGGCCCGCGGTGGTAAAACCAAGAATATTGTCCCCGGGGATGGGAAAACAGCAACGCGCAAAACTGACCAGCGCCCCTTCGGTACCCTTGATGGGCAAGGCCCCCGGTTTTTTGACGCGTCGGCTGAACCAGCCCGCCTTTTTCGGTTCGGGTGCATCAGGGACCAGGCGTTTAGCGATGATGAACGCCGCCTGGTTACCCAGACCGATTTGCTCCATCAGCCTGGTCTTGGATTTCAGGCCCATGGATTTCAGTATTTCATGCATCTGTGAAGTGGTTATTTCTTCCAGTGATGATGAGAGGCTGTTCAACGCCTTGTCCAGCAGGCGCTTGCCCAGTTCCACGGCCTCTTTTTTCTCCAGGTTCTTGAGGTAGGCACGAATGCGTGAACGCGCCCTCGCCGTGGTTACGAAATCCAGCCACGCAGGGTTGGGATCTGCGCCCTTGGCGGTGATGATTTCAATGGTATTGCCGTTTCTCAGCTGTGTGGACAAGGGCGCGGGGCGGCGATTGACACGCGCTGCCACACAACTGTGACCAACATCGGAGTGTACCGAATAGGCAAAGTCGACCACGGTTGCGCCTCGCGGAAATTCACGAATTTCCCCTGCCGGAGTAAAGACATAAACCTCGTCCGGGAATAAATCGATTTTTACGTTCTCAATAAACTCCTGCGAGCTGCCGACATCTTTCTGCATACTCAGCAGTTCCTTCATCCACTCACGCGCCTTGATTTCTGCCTGGTTCTTGCCGGTCTCTCCGGTCTTGTAGCGCCAGTGTGCGGCGATACCTTTTTCGGCTACCCGGTCCATGCGTTCCGTGCGGATCTGGATTTCAATCGGGATTCCATGCGGACCAAAGAGGGAGGTATGCAGGGACTGGTAACCGTTGGATTTCGGAATGGCAATATAGTCCTTGAAACTACCCGGTATGGGCTTGTAGAGGTTATGCATTGCGCCAAGTACGCGATAGCAGGTATCAATCTTGTCAACGATGATACGGAAGGCGTAGACATCGAGAACGTCCGAGAACTTGAGGCTCTTGTTGCGCATTTTCAGGTACAAGCTATACAAGTGTTTTTGACGACTGATGACCTTGCCTTCGAGTTCTTCCTGGTGCAGGCGGCGCTTGATGCCGGTGTCGATTTTTTCCAGGATGGTTTTGCGATTGCCACGGGCCCTGGACACCGCTTCTTTCAGGATCCGGTACCGCATTGGATACATTGCCTCAAAGGCCAGGTCTTCGAGCTCCAGACGCATGCTATTAATGCCCAGGCGCTGGGCAATTGGGGCGTAGATCTCCAGGGTCTCCCGGGCCACGCGCCGCTTTTTTTCGGGCCGCATCACGCCGATCGTACGCATGTTGTGTAAGCGGTCCGCAAGTTTGATCAGGATGACCCGGATGTCATGCGCCATGGCGAGCACCATTTTGCGGAAGTTTTCCGCCTGCGCCTCGGCCTGGTTCTTGAAGTCGATCTGGGTTAGCTTGGTGACCCCGTCAACCAGTTCGGACACCTCTTTGCCAAACAGATTTTCCAGCTGTTTCTTGGCGGTCGGTGTATCCTCGATCACATCATGCAGGATCGCGGCCATGATGCTTTCATGGTCCATGCGCATCTCCGCGAGAATATGAGCCGCGGCTATCGGGTGTGTGATATAGGGTTCGCCCGTCAGTCTCCGCTGGCCATCATGCGCCTCGGCGCTGAACAGGAAGGCATCATAGACCTTGCTGATTTCCTCCGGTTGCAGGTATTCATCGAGTACTTTGCACAGGTCACTAATACGATAGACCCCGTCTTCGCCTTTTGTCGGCGTGTCGGTGTGCAGCTCAGTGGTGGAGGGGGTTACGCCCAACGGGATACTCTTCCAGGTTCAGTCCCGCAAGAGTAGAAACAGAAGATGTTTTTGGCAAGTGCTGCGAATACTGGTCGCAGCCACCAGGACATTATTCCTGACCGCTGGTGGTGTTTTCGCCTTCGTTTGCAGCGGCTTCTGCAGTGGTTTCTTCGCTGGTGCCTCCATCGGTAAAGGCGTCCATCAAAGCCTCTTCGTCTGACATCGGTTTAGCGGGTTCCAGGCCCTCAGCGATTTCCCTCAGGGCGACAACCGTGGGCTTGTCATTTTCCCATGGAACCAGGGGATCGGAACCCATGGAGATGGCGCGTGCGCGCTTGGCAGCCTTGATGACCAGCTCAAAGCGGCTATCTACATGCTCCAGACAATCTTCAACAGTAACGCGTGCCATATTCCCTACTCCGGGTGTGAACCATTCAACGGGCGGCGAAGTTTAATCAAAACGGCTACGACAAACCAGCCCGGAAAGGCTCATTTGCTCAATAATTCCGCAATCAGTGGCCCGAATCGGTGTTTTTGTGGCTCCAGCCTCAGTCGGAGGGCCTCGAATACCCCGTGCAGTTGTTGTAAAGCGGTGTCAAAGTCGTCATTTATGATCAGATAGTCATATTCGTCATAATGTGATGTTTCACTGATCGCATCCTGCATGCGACGATCGATTACGCTTGCATCATCCTGCCCCCGCCTGGTGAGGCGTTCCCTGAGGGCCTCGCGCGAGGGCGGTAAGATAAAAATGCTGGTGTGCGCAGGCATCAGTGAGCGAACTTGCCTGGCCCCTTGCCAGTCGATTTCGAGGATTACGTCCTGGCCACCAGCCAACTGCTCTTCGACCGTACTTTTTGCCGTGCCGTAGTAATGATCGAATACCTCCGCATATTCAAGAAAGGCAGAGTCGCTGATCATCGCGGCGAAGGTTTCCCTGTCGACGAAATGATAGTCTTTGCCATCGGCCTCACCAGGCCGGCTGTCCCGGGTCGTATGTGAGACAGAAACCGAAATCCCGGTGTCCTGTTCAGTAAGCGCTTTCACGAGGCTGGTTTTGCCTGCCCCGGATGGCGCTGAAATAATATATAGAGAACCGCTAGGCATTGTGTTTTCGTTTGCTCAAAGACGCGCGATTGTAGAGCTTAAATGATAAATTTTCACGGTTGCGCGCATGTTGAAGTCCAGCAGACCAGATTGCGAGATATTGGGTATACGAGCCACCGTGGTGTGTAAACTCGGGGCGAAATCCGGAAAAATATGCGATCGGTTCCGGCAGAACGAGTGAATAAGGTTGTAGGTTTATATTACGCTGCGGTATCTTTCATAACTTTGTGATCACCATTTCGAGTGTTGAATAATTATGTCTCGTATACAACGGGTCTGCGTGCTGGGCGGTGGCGGCTTTGTCGGTCGCACACTGGTCCCTCAGCTTGCCGCCAGTGGCCGTGAGGTAGTCATCCTTACCCGCCGGCCGGAGCGGCGGCGATACCTGTTAACCTCACCAGGCGTGCGGCTGGTCAAGGCGAACGTCCACCAGCCCGAAGTGCTGGAAGCGCAGTTTTCCGGTATGGACGCAGTGATTAACCTGGTGGGTATTCTGAATGAGTTTCGTTACCAGAAATTTCGTGACGTGCATGTGAAGCTGCCATCCAATGTGATGCGGGCCTGTTGGAAGGCAGGAGTTCCGAGATTGCTGCACATGAGCGCGTTGAATGCAGATGCTGGTACCGGGATGAGCGAGTACCTGCGTACCAAGGGGGAGGCTGAACAGTTACTGCATGTTGATGCGGGCGATCGGCTGGAAGTAACCCGATTCAGGCCCTCGGTTATTTTTGGTCCGCATGACCAGTTTTTCAATCGTTTTGCAACATTACTCAGATTTGCGCCAGGTGTATTTCCGCTGGCTGCCGGCAAGGCGCGACTGGCCCCGGTTTACGTAGGCGATGTGGCCAGCGCATTCATGCGAACGCTTGAGGACCCTGCCAGTTATGATCAAAGATACGACCTGTGTGGTCCCAATGAGTACACCCTGGAGGAACTGGTCAGGTACACGGCCAAACTGGCGGGATTGCGTCGCAAGGTAATCTCGCTGGGAAACCGGCTATCCATGCTGCAGGCCTTTTTCCTGGAAATGGTACCGGGCAAGCCGTTCTCACTGGATAATTACCATTCACTTCAGACCGTCGGCACCTGTAAAAATGATGGGCTTGGCAGGCTGGGGATCGAGAAAACACCCCTGGAATCTGTCGTTCCCACTTACATCAGTGGTCGTCATGAGCGTGCCCGTTTTGACGATTTTCGTCGTCATGCCCGTCGGGATGCGGATCGCTATTAAGCAAGGATTCGTTCAATGAGGGCATACCTCGTGGGGGGTGCCATACGGGACCGCTTGCTGGGTATTGAGCCCGGTGAGCGAGACTGGGTGGTGGTGGGTTCAACCCCTGAAGAAATGCTGGCACTGGGCTACCGGCCGGTTGGTAAGGATTTTCCGGTTTTTCTGCACCCACAGACAAAAGAGGAATATGCCCTTGCCCGGACTGAGCGTAAAACAGCGCCGGGTTACCATGGGTTTACATTCCATGCGGCGCCGGATGTCACCCTTGAGGAAG
The DNA here is from genome assembly GCA_041572715.1 of Gammaproteobacteria bacterium. Classification (GTDB taxonomy): domain Bacteria; phylum Pseudomonadota; class Gammaproteobacteria; order JAJDYQ01; family JAJDYQ01; genus JAJDYQ01. The sequence goes on along the minus strand of JBFFRZ010000003.1, from coordinate 15,927 downwards.
ACCTCAAAAGACGGGACCTGACCATCAATGCCATCGCCAGGGATGAACAGGGGGAACTCCTGGACCCCTTTGGTGGACAGGCAGATCTGAAGTGCAGGGTATTGCGCCACGTATCTATGGCGTTTGCAGAAGACCCCGTAAGAATCCTGCGTGTCGCCCGATTTGCAGCGCGCTTTGCGGCGTTTGACTTCACCATCGCGGATGAAACGCAGTCACTCATGCAGCATATGGTGCAAACAGGTGAGGTGGATGCGCTGATCCCGGAACGGGTGTGGACAGAGACATTGAAGGCGCTCTCGGCTGACAGGCCATCGGTCTATTTCGAAGTGCTGAGAGATTGCGGCGCGTTGACAGTGCTGTTTCCTGAACTTGACAGGCTATGGGGCGTGCCGCAGCCACCCCGCTGGCACCCTGAAATCGATACGGGTGTGCATACGATGATGGTACTTGACCAGGCCGCGAGGCTTAGCGGGAACCTGCAAGTAAGGTTCGCTGCCCTGGTCCACGACCTGGGCAAGGGTACAACACCTGCGGAGTTGCTCCCGTCTCACCGCGGACATGAACAACGAAGCATGAAACTGGTCAGGCAATTATGCGAACGTTACCGTGTATCAAACCAGTACCGGGATCTTGCGCTTATGGTCGCTGAGTATCACGGGCATTATCATCGTGTCGAGCAGCTGAGGCCGGCCACAATCCTTAAGATGTTGAATGCGATTGACGCTTTTCGTCGACCCGAGAGGTTTGCCCTGTTTCTACTCTCCTGCGAGGCCGATGCCCGTGGGCGTACCGGTTATGAAGATATCCATCCGCAACAGTCCGCCTACCTGCAAGCATGCTTCGACGCGGCAAATGCAGTTGAAATCCCCCCCCTGATTGAAGGCAAAAAGGGGCAGGCAGTCAAAAAAGCGATTGATCAGGCCCGACTCGAGGCGATCGATGCACTGGACCTGAGGACGCCTTGATGCAGATCACCGATAGCCTTTATGGGTGGTAAATTTTGTCCGGGCTTGGGCTAAGCTCAGCGTAGGCCAATAAGAAAAAGGAGAATAGGATGTTTTTGAAGGTAAAAGCGAATGCTGACCTGATCGAAGTATTGTCTATGCGCGATTTGTTCGACCCGTTTATGGTCGACCTGGTAGGGCGTTATCAGCGGGGTGAGGAGGTTCAGGACCCGGAGAAATTTGCAAAAAGCGACCTGGTATTCCCTTCAGGTGAAGCGCTGCCGCAATGCTGGGTAGATCCTCATTATCGACAATAGCCATCTTCGTGGTTGGCCTGATTCAAAGCGGACGAGTGGCAACCCCTCGCAAGGTGGCCGGTTGCGTCATTCAGTATCTAATCAGTCGATTATGGCCTGTTGCAGGCCATGCGTTGCCCGACAAATCAGAGGTTTAAAGAGTTGAATCCCGACCTTAATCGTGTACTCGTTTAATGGGTTCAACACAGGCGCTAAGCCCAGCAAAAATCCCGAAGTATGTGGACGTCGGTTCGCGTTCCTGCGACTGTAGGTCATCGATAACTGACACCACTGTCAGATAGTTGCCCAGTCTGTAGCAGACGAACATGCTTTTCCGGTTACTCATGTGATGGAGAGAAATGCCGGAGTCACGATAAAATTGTTTTACAAATACGAAGGAGCTGAAAATGTCAAAGACCATCATTTCCACTGACCGGGCCCCGCAGGCCATTGGTACTTATTCCCAGGCCGTCAGGGTCGGAGATACCGTCTATATTTCCGGGCAGATTCCACTGGTACCAGAAACCATGGAAGCGGTTGAGGGCGATATGGAGGCGAGTATTCGCAGGGTATTTGATAACCTGAAGGCGATCTGTGAAGCGGCTGGCGGCTCCCTGGCTGATATTGTCAAACTGAATATCTTTCTTACGGACCTGGGTAATTTTGCATTGGTAAATGAAGTCATGGCCACTTATTTCGAACAACCCTATCCGGCCCGTGCTGCCGTGGGCGTGGCGTCATTACCCAAGGCTGTTGCTGTCGAGATGGATGCCGTGATGGTACTGGTTGACGGCTGACAGATCGCCGATGTTGTCAGCGAGCCGCTACGCAAAATTTGAGCCTTGCCTGCGCATTTGTGGCCTCCTGATTGCTCAGGTCGATGCAAAGTAATTCACCGCCTGGCCTGAACACGCCAGTAACCATTCTGCATGGCGTTGGCAGTCGGGTTGCCGAAAAGCTTAAAGGGCTGGGCATAGAGACTGTGCAGGACGTCCTGTTTCACCTGCCTTCACGTTACGAAGATCGCACCCGGGTGGCACCCATTGGCAGCCTGCGACCGGGAGAGAGAATCGCGATTGAAGGCGAAATCGAGCTGACCGAGGTAGTCTATCGACGCCGTCGTATGATGCTATCGCGCTTGGCGGACGGCACGGGCTCCATCACATTACGGTTTTTCCATTTCAGCAAGTTGCAACAAAAAAGCCTGTCTCGCGGGACACGTCTTCGCTGCTATGGCGAAGTCAGGGGTGGCCCCGCAGGGCTGGAGATGGTGCACCCGGAATACCAGCGTATTGCTGATGGGGAGGTGCTGCCCACGGAAGAATCGCTGACTGCAATTTACCCGACCACTGAGGGCGTGCATCAACTCACGCTGCGAAAACTCACTGATCAGGCGCTGGCTTTTATCGACAGACACACGGTCATCGAAGAGCTGATCCCGAATGCACTGTATCAGGATAGCAGCGGCTACACGCTCGCCGAGGCGTTACAGTTTTTGCACCGCCCGCCGCCCGACGTTTCACTGGAACTGGTAATGAGTGGCCGCCATCCCTGCCAGCAACGACTCGCCTTTGAAGAGTTGCTGGCGCATAACGTTAGCCTGCAACGCCTGCGAAGACGTATCCAGCAGCATGCAGCCCCCGTAATGGACAACGGCAAGGGGTTGTATGAAAAGCTGTCGCCGCAACTGGGTTTTGAACTGACTGGCGCACAGACCAGGGTAGTCGCCGAGATTATCAACGACCTGAAAAAACCACACCCGATGATGCGATTGGTGCAGGGCGATGTGGGTTCCGGTAAAACGGTCGTCGCCAGCATCGCGGCGTTGCAGGCCATTGAGAGCGGTTACCAGGTGGCTCTCATGGCACCCACTGAAATACTGGCCGAGCAGCATTTCAGGAACATGGATAACTGGTTGAGTCCGCTTGGTGTTGAATTGGCCTGGTTGTCCGGCAAGCAAAAGGGCAAGTCACGGCAGCAGGCCATGTATTGTGTCGAATGCGGGCAGGCACAACTCATCATCGGCACGCACGCGCTGTTTCAGGAAGAAGTCGTGTTCAGCAAGCTGGGTTTGATCATTGTTGATGAGCAGCACCGCTTTGGCGTGCATCAGCGGCTGAAGTTGATGGAGAAAGGGGTTACGGAGGGGATGCGTCCGCATCAGATGATTATGACGGCAACCCCGATCCCCAGAACATTGGCCATGAGCGCATATGCAGATCTCGACACCTCGGTCATTGATGAACTGCCACCCGGCAGGCAGCCGGTAACTACCGTGGTGATCCCCGAAGAGCGGCGCGAGGAAATCATAGATCGCGTAGCGCAGTCCTGTAAGCAGGGCAGGCAGGTCTACTGGGTCTGTCCACTGATAGAAGAGTCTGAAGCGTTGCAGGCGCAGGCGGCCACAGAAACCGAAAACCGCTTGAAGCTGCAGTTGCCGGATATACGTATCCAACTGATCCACGGTCGCCTGAAACCGGTCGAGAAGGATCGGATCATGCAGGCTTTCAAGGCGGGAGAGATTGACTTGCTGGTGGCGACTACGGTGATTGAAGTTGGCGTAGATGTGCCCAATGCTTCATTAATGATCATTGAAAATGCCGAGCGGCTTGGGTTGTCCCAGTTGCACCAGCTCAGGGGCAGGGTTGGTCGCGGCAGTGAACAAAGTTCCTGCGTATTGATGTACAAATCACCATTGGGAGAGGTGGCGAGAGAACGGCTGTCCATAATGCGAGACACCACGGACGGCTTCGAAATTGCGCAGCGTGACCTGGAAATACGCGGGCCCGGAGAGGTGCTGGGTACCCGTCAGACCGGCATACTAGAGTTGCGGGTTGCTGACCTGATGCGGGACCAGCAGCTGATGCCGAACGTAGTAGCCGCATCAAAACTGGTGTTTGACCAGTACCCTGACCTGATTGAACCGTTGTTGCACCGCTGGATGAAGCAGGGATTGCAGTTCGCAGAAGTGTGAAAGCTGTTACTGGCGTATATCCGCGTACATGCCACTGGTCAGTGTTTTCAGGTCATCCGGTTTCAGCTCTATTTCCAGCCCTCTGCGCCCGGCACTGACAAAGATGCTGTCAAATTCAGCGGCAGTCATGTCGATTATGGTTTTAAGCCTTTTCTTCTGACCCAGCGGGCTTACACCGCCCAATATGTAGCCGGTGGAACGCTCGGCTTCGGCCCGGTCAGCCATGGCGGCTTTTTTCGCGCCAGCTGCCCTGGCCATGAGTTTCATACTCAGGGATGCAGAAACCGGCACAACAGCGACTGCCAGATCGTTATTATCAAGATGCACTACCAGGGTCTTGAAAACACGGTCTGCGGAAATGCCCAGTTTTTCGGCGGCTTCATGACCATAGGATTCGCTTGACGAATCATGAGTGTATTCATGAATCCGGTGGCTAATATTATGTTTCCTGGCATCGGTAATTGCGGGTGTCATTCAGAAATCCAACGGCAAGGTTGCTGCTGTAATGATAGAAAAATTGACTGGCCATGTCCCCGTCACATTAGCATGCCCCGGAAGGACAACTGTAAACTTGTGACGCTGAGGTCAGTTGAAGTTGCCGCTATTCATATATACTTGATACTGTTCCTCAAGGGGGTGATCAAATGAAATGCAAAGCCTGCTATATGGTTACCTTGTCCTGCCAACAGGTTGTTCGCGCTGATGATCCATTTGGTCAATATGCATTGGGAACGAATACGATGGTCAGTGGGCTTAACAGCAAAGGGCTTGTAATCACCAGCGGCAAGGTGGGTGAACCGCGACGTTATCTGCAGCAATTCTAGTCATATGCTGCATGTTGCCCGCATAATCACCGCCCTGCTTCTGGCTTGCCTGATCAATCCGGCAATTGCATATAACCCGAATTACCAGGCCCCGTTCGAGGTTGAAGGCTCAACCACAATCACGCTGCAGCAGGCATGGGCCATGCATGCGGACGGGGTAGTTTTCGTCGACGTGAGAAATCCACGCTTGTTCAGACGTAAACATATCCCTGGTTCATATCATCTGGACCTGAAAAACGGATTTGAAAAAGCGGCGCTGGAAAAGCTCGTAAAAAAAGACCAGCCTGTGGTGATTTACAGCAGCGGGGTTAATTGTGCCCGTGGTTACCGCGCGGTTGCGCTGGCGGTTTCCTGGGGGTTTGCCAACGTTAAGTACTTCAGGGGTGGGATCGTAGAGTGGCGTGATGCCGGATATCCATTCACTTATCCCGGACCCAAAAAATAATATCAAAGCCCCCGCGGATATCAGCGGCGGCTGGCCGGAAAAGTATAGTTGCTACAGTTTTATCTAAATTACGGAAATCAAGGTGCAGAATGTTTGAATGGATAACAAGCCCACAGGCGTGGTCAGCGTTTGCCACGCTGGTGGCGCTGGAAATTGTGCTGGGCATCGACAATATTATCTTCATATCAATACTGGTTGGTCGACTGCCAGCGGAACAACGGGATCGTGCGCGTACACTGGGTATCGCTTTTGCGATGCTTACACGCCTGGCGCTGCTGTTCAGCCTGGTCTGGGCCATGAGCCTGGTGAACCCGCTGTTTACTGTGTTTTCAGAGGAAATCTCCGGACGTGACATCATCCTGATCGCAGGTGGCCTTTTCCTGCTGGCGAAATCAACCCATGAGATTCATCTCAGCCTGGAGATGGTTGAAGAGGGTGATGCACAGGTTCGAAAATCGGGCTTCACCATGGTCATCATACAGATCGCCATACTGGATATTGTGTTCTCGCTTGATTCGGTGATCACGGCGGTAGGCCTGGTACAGGATCTGGAGATTATGGTGCTGGCTATCATTATCTCGGTTGTTGTCATGCTGCTAGCGTCCAGGTCAATCAGTAATTTTGTTGACGCTAACCCGACAATCAAGATGCTCGCGCTATCGTTCCTCATTATGATTGGTTTTGTACTGGTCGCCGAGGGTTTTGATGTCCATGTGCCCAAAGGTTATATCTACTTTGCCATGGCATTTTCGGTCGGGGTTGAAATGCTGAACATGCGGCTGCGTTCAAAACGCCGGGTATCGATGCTGTCACTGGGCAAGGGGATTACCCCGTGAGTCCAACCCTGGTTTGACTCAGGAGCAGATTGTATCTGCAGGTAGCGCAGTAACCAGCATCCCGGCCAGTTCCCCGGCCGGGATGCTGATGTTCTGGATGATTTCAAGTTCGACCCCAAGATACTCGCGGGCGTCATATTTTTTTCTTAAAGCGGGAATAAATCCGTCAGCAATACCAGTGTACGGATAGTTACGTCTTACCCGCAAATCAGGCCGACAACGCCTGATCGCCTGTTGCCACCGTATACATAGCTGTTGTTCCATCAGTCGTGTCGGGTCATATAGCAGGCCGATGTCCGCATTGCGGTTTTGTGCGCCGAGTTGAGGGACGAAACTGTGTACCCCGATATGCAAAACCTGGTAGCCCTGCCCGATATGGTCATCAATGGCAGCTGTTACCTGATCCCGATGTGGCCGGTAATATTGTTCAATGATGAGGCTGCGTTGGGTGGTGGACAACGGCCTGGTAAATTCTGAAAATAACCGGGGGTGTCCGGGCGAACGATTAAGATCAATCAATAATCGACTCCATTGCGCTGCATAAAGAGGTTGCCGCAAAATCTTCGCCAGTTGCCGGGCCACCGCGAGGCTGCCGATGTCATAACCCTGGTGGCTATCCAGAACCCGTTGCTGGCCTTCGAACAGGTACCGCCATTCCAGGGGGATCTGGTTCGAGGCGTGTTCGCAGGTCAGGATGATGGCCCGCACAGCCCTATTCGATATAGAGTTCACCGGCGTCCAGATAATCGGTCAGGTCACCATAGACCCTGTGCAGGGTATCGCGGTCCGGCTGGTCGCCCAGAGTCTGATATAGCCTGCGGGCAAGACAGCCATTGGCCAGAATGCGCTCAATGATTTTACCGTGGGGTTTTTGCATAGCGCCGAATTGATCCAGTAGCCGGGACCAGATATCGGCGGCCGTTCCAGCATGAGTGTGCGCCAGCCCCAGTGCGCGCAGATAGGTTCCATCGTCAATTCGTGTCTGGTCCCCGTGGCGCGCGCAGTCAAGAAAGGTTTTGGACAAGCGACCTTCTTCTATCGGTGGCAGGCCACGAGTGGTGAGTGTTCTGAGCACAGAGACAATAGCATCGGCAATAGCGATGTCCGCCTGCGGGCATTCCTGGCAATCGAGTACACGTATTTCAATGGCGTTGCGGTCAAAACGGGCAATAGCCCCACGCGAGTTCAGCCATTCTTCCTGCAGTATGCCTTGCGGGTCGAGCGGTGCAATGTCCCGGTACATCGGCTGCAGGATGGTTTGCAAATAGGCCTCAGCGCCAACGACATGTTCGGGGATAATGTGACCCGTAATGCTCGGTATCCGATCTGCGTTATGACGGTATACCTCAAGCCGATAATCCATCATGCCCTGGTAGCGCTGCCCGGCATACGGCGAACTGGCCGCTATTGACGGCAGTAAGGGTAACAGCAGGCGAATAGCGTCATGCAGCCGGGTGAATTCCTCATCGTTGGCAAAGGGCAGATTAATATGCATGCTTTGCAGGTTGGACCATCCATGCCCTCGACAGTCGAAGATGCGGTCATAAGCTTCGTAAATCGGATTGTATTCATGTGGCCATAAGCGTGTTTCGGTATCAGGATCCATCCACGGGTGCATGGCGGTTGGCAGCAGCTGTCCATTCAAATCATCCAACATGCGGTTGATCTGCTGTACATGCTGGTGGAAGTGCTCCGCCAGTTGTGACGTCAGGCCTTTCGCCGGGCCATTGGTCTTGAGCTCTACGACATGAAGTGCCAGTTCGTTGGACCAGGCCAGCGGTCCCTGTTGAGTCTCATTGACATAGCTGCCCGCAGCCTGATGCAGCAGCTGGTCGGTTACAGGTAAGACGTTCAGACCCTGCTGGGAAACGATCATGTATTCGATCTCGATACCTACGGCTTCAAACAATGCGAGCGGCTGGTTCATGCTGCTGCCTGCTTGCGTTGTTCTATCCGGTGTAGAAAGATCTGCATGATGCGGGCATACAGTTGATCACCAAGTATCTTGTCTTCAACGCGGGTTTCTATGCTCGGGTTGTCATTAACCTCGATCACGTAGACCCGGTTGCCGGACTGTTTCAGGTCTACCCCATATAGGCCGTTGCCAATCATTTTTGCAGCACGCAGAGCGGTGCGAATAACCTGCTTCGGGGTTTCCTCAATAGTCAGTGCATCAAAATCACCCTCTATGGGTTTGCCGCCAGTGTCGCTGTGCTTGACGATTTGCCAGTGTTGCCTGGCCATGTAGTATCGGCAGGCATATAACGGCTGCCCGTCCAGTATGCCGATACGCCAATCAAAGTCTGTGGGTACGAAGGCCTGTGCCACCAGCAGGTCAGACTGTTCGAACAGGGCACTGGTCAGGCGGCTCAGTTCAGCAGGTGTATCTGCCTTGTATACGCCTCTCGAAAAGGCACTGTCCGGTTCCTTCAGTACACAGGGCAGACCGAGCTCCGGAATGATGGCGTCAACATTATCCTTGTGCACAATCAATGTGGCCGGTGTTGGAATCTTCAAACGCGCCAGCCCCTCGGCCAGAAACACTTTGTTGGAACAGCGAATAATGGAATGTGGATCGTCTATGACGACCAACCCTTCAGCGCTGGCCCTGCGGGCGAACCGGTAGGTATAGTGATTGACCCGTGTTGTTGCACGAATAAAAAGCGCATCAAACTCGGCTACCCGGCTGTAGTCATCCCTCGTAATCAGGGTGGTCGACATGCCAAGCTTTCCTGCTGCCTGAGCAAATTTTTTCAGGCCACGCTGATCTGTTGGTGCCCCGACTTCCCCGGGCTCATACAGGATAGCCAGATCATAACGGGGCGTATTTTTACGTTTAATCCTGTGCTTGCCCCTGAAATAGTTCGCTATGGCCTGCAGCACAAATTCATGATGGTTGCCCGGGATACTATGGGCGGCAATTGTGTTAATGGATTTCAGCTCCCAGCCTTTTTTACTACGCTCAAATTCCGCCCTCATTAGTGGCGCCTGAAACTGGTTGAATAGTTGCGTGCAGAGTGGCTGGTACCGTTTTGCCATATTGCGGCCAAAATAAATGCTGAGCGTGAATCTGTTACTGCGTAAAGGTCTCAGGCTGGATTGAATTCGATCATGTAAATCTTCAGAAATGATGCGAACGATGGCACGCAATCGCATGTCACGTATCGTCGTGATATCCGGCAGCGGTTTATGCCCGCGGGCTAAAGCCAGTAATGAGACATAATAACCACTGCTCTGGTAGCGGTAGGAGCGGCACAGGTTAAAAATTCGTACAGGCCCCGGCGCACTGAATTCGGCGGCCGTCAGATAATCATGCGCTGCAACGACCCTGACGCCGGGGATACCCAGTGGCCAGTCGCCTGGGTCATCGACTACAAGATAGGTGTTCATTGTTTTCTTTTGTAACCGGGCTCGATAATTAGCAGGTTGGCGTCATAAGTGAGGATGCCGAGCATGACTGCGCCGACAAGCCGGTCAATGGAAGCCCAGTAAATCCCGGTTTCAGGTACTGTGCCGGGACGAGAGGGATCGGCGATCAATACCTGGCGGGTGTCAGGATCATAGCCATGGATCACAACAAAATGACCGGATGGGTAACCGCGGATGTCATCGTAAACGTCATTTGGTCCATATTCTCTGGGTGTTCGGTACAGGTACGTGGCACTCAAGCCGGTAAGTATTGGTGAACCGCGCTTCAGGTATTTGCGGATCAGGGTGGGCGTCATGTCCTCATAACGCAGTGTTCCCCCGAGCGACAGGTACTCAAGGTAACTGTGTGTGGCGAGCTGTAATTTCTTGCCGTGTTTGTGCCCTGCCTGTTTTTCTAAACGTTCAGCAATATGGACTTCGTCCGTAAACCAGCTTGGATCAAAGGTTTTAAGGTCATAGGTATAGATGGTCGCCCGGTAACCTCGGCGTAGCGCATGGCAGGCAAGGTAGGGCGCGAGTGTGCCCCCCTGCGGCAGGGTATGTGTTTGATCAATGATGTCCGCAAGCGCCGCATTGTCGCCGTAGTAATGATAAACCGCGTGCAAGCAGGTCGGACCACAGGTGGTGTCGTCCGGCTGAGTGGCTATGTTGAGAGGGAGATGGTTATACAAGTGCGCACACGCATGTTAAATGCGCGCACTGCAATGAAAGTACAAGGCAGATGGGGTTATTGTTCATAATGGTAGTGGCAAGAGGACCAGGCCCGATAATCTCTGGTTTGAACAGGCGAAAACGTGCTAGAGATTAGCAGAAAATTTTGAAATTCAAACAAAATATTTCAAGCGCTGTATCGTCGAGCACTCAGGGCCAGATGCTTTGACGGGCAACTACTGGCCAGGACAGTTGCAGTATGACCAAGCCCAACAAAACCATGCCGGATCAACTCTACTAAACTGGGTCCTGGAATCCCGCGGGCTGTTATCCGGCTCGTTTGATTAACGTTGTTGAACCTGGGCCACCCGGTTCCCGGTCTGGTGATGTGCCCGTATAATCCGACGTTCACTCAAGTGGTCGTTCCGTACGTTGTTGTTTACGTTTCAGGATAAACCCGGCAACAGCCAATAGTGATGACAATAGCAACAAGGGGTAGATCAATAGCACGTCTATACGGATATTACATTCCCCGGTACATAGTATTCGAAGGTACATACCGTACTCATAGACCGTATACATCAGCCATAATACCGAAGTCAGCAGGCAAAACAGGCTTCGGGAACGCCAGAATAGCCAGGCAAAAATACCAGCCGGAATGATTGCGGTGAAAGGGAAGACCAGAAAGACGTGGCCCATAACGTATAAGGGTAGTGTCAGCAGCTCCATTACTGGATGATAGACGCTACCACCGGTTTATGGTGTAACAACATTACAGGAGGAAATGATGCGGATTCTACATACCATGTTACGAGTCGGTGACCTGGACCGGTCGATAGACTTTTATACCCGGGTCATGGGTATGGAGCTGTTACGGCGCAAGGATCACCCGGACGGTGAATTTACCCTGGCCTTTGTTGGTTATGGCAGCGAACAGGAACAGGCGGTGCTGGAGCTGACCTATAACTGGGGACAGGACAGCTACGAGATGGGCACTGCCTACGGACATATCGCGGTTGAGGTCGACGATGTATACGAGGCGACCGAAAAAGCCCGGGCGGCAGGGGCCAGGATCTTGCGTGAAGCGGGCCCAATGAATGCGGGTACGACCATATTGTCTTTTCTGGAAGACCCTGATGGTTACCCGATCGAATTACTGGGTAAGGATCGGCTCAGCAGGACTGAACCTCATTAGACAAAGGGTAGTTTTTTAGTGGCAGGATTACAGGCACAATGCCACCCCCGATAACCGATTCGAGAACAAGATGAAAAGAATAATTCTGCTTCTGGCTGTACTGCCATGTTTCGCGTTGGCTCAACAACCGCCCGCGGACATGGGGAACATGCCTGACATGGGGCAGCTGTTTCTGGAACAGATGGATATAAACAATGACGGCAAGGTGACGCTGGAGGAATTTCGCCAACCAACAGATGAAAAATTCAGGGCCATGGATTTCAACAAGGATGGTGTCGTCACCGCGGAGGAAGCGCGTAATTTTGCCCGCATGATGATCCAGCGTATGCAACAAATGCAACGGCAGATGATGCAGCAGCAACCGGCGATGCCAAGGCAATAACTCTTACTGCATGAATGAAGCCATAGTCTGGTTAATTATCGCTGCATTTTATGCGCCCCTGCATTTTATGGGGCCGATCGGTGTTGTGATCTTGATTACGACGGACTCGGCTGCGCGTCAACGGCTGCTACGCTACATGTTGATTGACTGCTGCCTGACCATGTTAATCGCCTTTGTGCTGGCTATCTGGCTGGCTGAAGATCGCCTTGGTTCTGCCATGGTGATTCTACTGACTTCCATGTTGGCGCCCTATTTATTGTTAATAATTCACAGGCAGATGTTGAAGCAGCACTCGGCGACTAATCCATGATGACGGCCAGTTCTGGCCAGGTGGAACCCGACTGGCGCTACCGCAGTCACATGCGTCGCTCGAGGGTGAGTGACGAGATGCAGACCTGGCTGTTTCATGACGCCTCTTTGACCACCCGGTTGAAGGCCGGTTGCCAGGCCGGTTTTAGGGTTGAGGTACTCCGGCAGCGCTATGCACGGGTTCAGATAAATGAAGAGCGCCTGTTGGGAATTCCACATCGCCAGAATGCGCTGCTGAGAGAAGTCTACTTGTATTGTGGTAATGTGCGCGTGGTGTACGCGCGGTCGATCATTCCCCTCAAAACATTAACTGGCAAGCAACGTCAACTGGCGCACCTGGGTGAACGTCCGCTTGGCGGGTTTCTGTTTTCCTGTCCTAGCATGCAGCGTGGCCAGGTGCAGTTGGCGCAAATACCTGCGGGCAACCCGGTTTATAATCGGGCCATGGATTCCCTGCAGCAACGAGCCGATAACCTATGGGGGCGGCGTTCGGTATTTCGGCTTGATGGCAAGCCGTTGATCGTGGCCGAGATATTTCTGCCGACGATTAATCAGATGATAACCGGGGCCATCGATGGTTGAACAGGCAGGGCAGCGGCTGTCCAGAATGCGGGTCAGGGCGAAAGAGCTATACCGAAAACACAGCCCGTATGTATACGATCGCATCCAGCAGTATGCATTGCTCATCAGGTTTCACCGCCCGATTGGTACGCTGCTGCTGGGATGGCCGGCATTTTGGGGGTTGTGGCTGGCCGCCGAAGGTTTGCCCGATATGGGCATTTTGCTGGTTTTTATTGCAGGAGTGTTTGTAATGCGCTCAGCGGGCTGCGTCATCAATGATTATGCTGACCGCAAGATCGACCCGCATGTTGAACGAACCAGGGATCGCCCATTGGCCGCTGGGCGAGTCAGTGAACGTGAGGCACTGGTTTTGTTCCTGGTGCTGGGGCTGGTAGCTTTTGCACTCGTGCTGACCCTCAATGAGTTGACCATTTTGCTTTCGCTTGCCGCAGTAGTCTCGGCAGCAAGTTATCCATTTATGAAGCGTTATACGTACCTGCCGCAGGCATTCCTGGGGATCGCTTTTGCCTGGGCGATTCCCATGGCCTGGGCGGCGCAGACCGGCACGGTACCCCAGGTGAGCTGGTTGCTGTTCATCATCGTGGTCTTGTGGGCAATGGCTTATGACACGATGTACGCGATGGCTGACCGCGAAGACGATATCAAGATCGGTGTGAAATCGACTGCTATCCTGTTTGGCGAAGCAGACAGGCTGATCATCGCTGTTATCCAGCTATGCGTATTGCTTGGTCTGGTTATGCTGGGCGGGCAGCTTTCCATGGGTTACGGCTATTATCTGGGACTAACGGCCGCTGCCGGCCTCAGTGTGTATCAGCAGTACCTGATTCGAAACCGTAACCCTAAAGCCTGTTTTCAGGCATTCCTCAACAACAACTGGTTTGGTGCAGTGGTATTTGCCGGTATCGTGGCGAACTATCACATTTTCAATTCATAGACTTAAACGGAGCATGACATGGCAAAGGCAAGTGCAAGACACATACTGGTAGAAACTGAATCGCAATGTGAGGAGCTGAAACAGAAGATTGCAGATGGCGCTGATTTTGCGGAAATCGCCAGGGAATTTTCAAAATGCCCTTCTGGCCAACAGGGTGGAGAGCTTGGTGAATTTGGTCCCGGTATGATGGTTCCTGAATTTGACCGGGTGGTCTTTAACGAGGAAGTGGGCGTGGTGCATGGTCCGGTGCAAACCCAGTTTGGCTATCACCTGCTGGAAATTACCAGTCGAAGCTAGCTCGCAGGGTTGTCGTGGATATCAACACTGCTGACTGGCAGGTTTATGATTCCGAAGCGTTACTGGTTTGCGCTGTAACCGACTTGATCGAGGCGCGACTGCGGCAAGCGATTTCTGAAAAAGGTGAATTCCACCTGGTCTTCCCTGGCGGGCGAAGTATTGTTGCCGTATTGAAGGCGTTGTCGAAGCGAACCGTGAACTGGCAAGGTGTGCATCTATACCTGACGGATGAACGCTGCGTGGTCCGGGGTGATAATGAGCGAAATGATCGGTTGGTTGATGAATTCCTGCTTGCCTCTATCGTTACCGACCCCCCTGTATTGCATCGTATTCCGGCCGAGTTGGGCCCGGATAAAGGCGCGGAGGAATTCGCCAGGCAATTGGGCGCCACACCGGCATTCGACCTGGTCCTGCTGGGGCTCGGTGAGGATGGTCATACGGCCAGCCTGTTCCCCAATAGTCCTGATGACCAGCCAACAGAAGTTGTGGCTGTGCACCATTCGCCCAAACCACCGGCGGAACGTGTATCACTCGGCTATGCCAGGCTGGCCAGCGCGCGGGAGCGAGTTGTGCTTGCCCTGGGTAAAAGCAAGCGAGCGGTGATAAAGCGTATTCGGGCAGGCGAGTTTTTCCCTGTGGTAAAAGCTGGTCCGGCTCGCTGGTTTATTACGTCTGATATCTACGCGTGACCAGCGCGGGCCATGGCCCAGACACTGATTTTTTTCACGCCGGATCTTTTCAGTACGCGGGCAAACTCATTAACCGTATGGCCCGAGGTCATGACATCGTCGACAATTGCAACATGTTCGGGCAGACCCTCTTTAATGACTTCAAATGCCCCTCTGACATTGCTTCTTTTCTCTTTCAGGCCCAGGTCAGCCTGGCGGTGAGTGTTGCGCTTTCTGCGGGTTGAATAGGGATCAATACGGATACCGCTCACTGCTGCAAGCTGTCGGGCGATTTCCAGTGACTGATTGTAACCCCGTTCACGTATTCGTTTGGGATGGAGGGGGATCGGTATCAAACAATGGGGGCGCTCTCGTATAGCGAGATGTTGCAGGAATAGCTGTGCGAGTAATTTCGCATTTCGCAGTTTCCCCTGAAATTTTAATTCGATGATTAACTGCCGGACATCATCACGGTAGGCCAGCGGGGCAATGGTCAAATCGTATTCGGGTGTGTGCAGCTGACAATCACCGCAAACCAGGCCGGCTGCCGATAGCGGCTGTGCACAAATTCGGCACGACAGTTTGTTGAAAGGTAGTTTTTCCTCGCATGGCGCACACAGGGCGAGTCTCTGCCGGGATGGTTGTCGGCAGATCAGGCAGCGTGGCGGCAGCAGCGTATGCAGAAGCTTACCGGGAAACTGGTAAACCATTATTGAATATTTAAGGTTGACAGGGTTTGAAAGCCTTTTAATACTGCGCATGATCCAAAGCTTAAGGACGAGACGATGCCTGATTCTAACCATGGCGACCTTCGACATAACTGGCAGAAAGAAGAGGTAGAGGCGCTTTTTAGTCTGCCATTCAATGACCTGCTGTATCAGGCGCATTCGACGCATCGCCAGTGGTTTGACCCCAATGCAGTGCAGGTGAGCACCCTGCTCAGCGTTCAAACCGGTGGCTGTCCGGAGGACTGTGGTTATTGCCCGCAGGCTGCCCGTTATCATACCGGTGTCGAAAACCAAGAGATGTTATCCGTTGATAGCGTAGTAACCGCTGCCGCGGCGGCAAAGGCCTGCGGCCGGCCGAGAAATTCGATCACCTCGCCCTGGTCTTCCACGATCACGCCGGTTCATCCCCTCTTTGGCCTCGCCGCGGCCAATT
>JBFFRZ010000002.1:0-27469 GCA_041572715.1 Gammaproteobacteria bacterium | reverse complement strand
GGAGTTTTTGCAGGCGTTCGCCCGGAATTGTCGTTTGCTTGTTTGTTGACACTTGATGACATCCACGCCAGTAACAGGATCGGCTTAATGAATCGTATCATCAGGGTTTGGAACAATTTCTTCCGCTGCCTGATCCAGTATTACTTCTTCAACAGGATGACTGCTGTCACTGGTATCATCCCGCTCCTCCACCAGTTCACCATCCGTGTCTTCCGGCATCCCGTCTTCCAGGTCCAGTTCTGCATTGATACTGTCAATGTCACGCAGTTCCTGCAAGGTCGGCAACTGGCTCAACGACTTGAGGTTGAAGTAATCGAGAAACTCGCGGGTAGTACCGTACATGGCGGGCTTGCCGGGCACATCGCGATGACCTAGTACCCTGATCCACTCGCGTTCCATGAGTGTCTTGATAATGTTGGAACTCACGGCTACACCACGGACATCTTCTATTTCACCGCGGGTGATGGGCTGACGATAGGCAATCAGCGACAGTGTTTCCAGCAGCGCCCGCGTATAACGGGCCGGTTTTTCTTCCCACAGGCGCGAAACCCAGGGGGCGAGGTCTTTTTTAACCTGCAGGCGATATCCCGATGCGACACGATGGATTTCGATTCCACGCGCTTCGTATTCCTTGCTCAAATCGTCAATGATCTGCCGAATCGCATCCCGCTCCGGGCGCTGATGCTCATCAAAGATGGTTTCAAGCTGCTCTATGCTGAGCGGCCGACCCGCAGCCAGCAAGGCCGCCTCGATAATATTCTTCAGTTCTGTTTCATTCATATTGGTTATCCACCTCGGCCAGCTCGTCCTCGCCCTCCGGCAATGCCTGCTGTATCGCTATTTTTACATGGATTTCTCCATATGGATCAGCCTGCTGGATCACTACCAGTGATTCCTTGATTAATTCCAGTACGGCCAGGAAGGTAACCACCACCCCCTGGCGTCCCTCACCGGGTACAAACAATGACTGGAAGGAAGTGAAGCGATCCTGCGTCAGCGTGCCCAGTACGTTCGACATCCGTTCCCGAACCGACAGTGCCTCCATCTGAACATGGTGATGCTGATTCACCTCGGCACGCTTCATTACATCGGAGAACGCCTTGAGCAATGCATCTAACGGCACATCGGGCAGTTTCCTGGTTACGATACGATCTGCTACCTCGATGGTGGTCTGGAAGGTGTCCCGCATCATGCGCGGTAACTCATCAATATCTTCCGCTGCCTTCTTGTAGCGCTCGTATTCCTGCAGGCGACGTACCAGTTCTGCACGTGGATCATCTTCATCACCTTCTTCATCTGCCTTCGGCCTTGGCAGCAGCATCCTCGACTTGATCTCTGCCAGCATTGCGGCCATGACCATGTACTCGGCAGCAAGCTCGAACTTGATCTCCTCCATCATCTCGATGTAGGCCATGTACTGAAGGGTAATCTGCGCCACCGGGATATCAAGAATATCCAGGTTCTGGCGGCGGATGAGATAGAGCAACAGGTCAAGCGGACCCTCAAATGCCTCGGCCAGGAAAACCTCCAGCGCCTCAGGCGGGATATAGAGATCCTGCGGCAACTGCGTAATTGGTTCACCCAAAACAATGGCGAATGGCATCTCTTCCTGCCTGCCTTCATCCTCCGGTGGAATATGGTCGTCTGTCATGTATCAGTTCACAAAAATATCATCCGAGAATTATAAGCTGCACGTCGCTACTGGTAATCAAGACCCATTACGTGGGTCACTTCATCCAGGGTACGTCTCGCCTCGTCACGGGCTTTTTCGCTGCCTTCATTGATTATGTTCCTCACCAGCTCAGGGCTCTCCGTATAAGACTGGATCTTTTCCTGCATCGGTGCCAGTTCCTCCTGAATTGACTGTACGATGTAGCTTTTGCAGTCCAGGCACCCGATTTCGGCAGAGCGACAGCCTTCCATGACCCGTTTCTGCAGTTTGTCCGTCGAGTAAACCTGGTGCCACTGCCAAACCGGGCATTTTGAAGGATCGCCCGGATCTGTGCGCCTCACCCTGGCAGGATCTGTCGGCATGGTCCGAATTTTCTGGTCAATCTCCTCGGCCGTGTCACGAAGAGAGATCGTGTTGTTATAGGACTTGGACATCTTCTGGCCATCCAGTCCCGGCATTTTTGAAGCCTTGGTTAGCAATGACTGCGGCTCCGGAAGAATGACCTTGCCGCCGCCCTCAACAAAACCCAGCAGGCGCTCGCGGTCTGATATCGTGATGTTCTGCTGCCCCATGATCAGTTCCCTGGCGACTTCCAGCGCCTCCTTGTCACCCTTTTCCTGATAGCTGGTCTGCAGATTCTTGAACATCTTGGCGTTCTTCTTGCCCATCTTCTTGATTGCCGCTTCTACTTTTTCTTCAAAGTCGGCCTCTTTGCCGTAGAGGAAGTTGAAACGACGGGCAACCTCCCTGGTCAACTCGACATGGGCAACCTGGTCTTCTCCGACCGGGACCAGTCCGGCGCGGTAAATGAGAATGTCAGCGCTCTGTAGTAACGGATATCCCAGAAACCCGTACGTAGACAGGTCTTTTTCCTTGAGCCTTTCCTGCTGATCCTTGAAACTCGGCACCCGCTCTAGCCAGCCCAGTGGCGTGATCATGGATAACAGCAAATGAAGCTCTGCATGTTCAGGGACATGGGACTGGATGAACATCGTTGCGGTGCTGGGATTTACGCCGGCGGCAAGCCAGTCAATGACCAGCTCCCAGACGCTTTCTTCAATGATGTGCGGCTCCTCGTAATGGGTCGTAAGGGCGTGCCAGTCGGCAACGAAGAAAAAGCAGTCATATTCATGCTGCATCTCAACCCAGTTTTTCAGTACACCATGATAGTGTCCCAGATGCAGTCTTCCTGTCGGGCGCATGCCGGAAAGCACACGATTGTTCGCGGATACAACAGAATTCAAGGGAAATCCTTACCTAAAAGATAAAACGCAAGAAATATTACCGGCCACTACGGGCTCTCAGCCCGCGCATCATAGCACAGCTACCCACACGATTAATCATGGAATCGAGCCTGCATGTCGGGCACGCCGAAGCCATATAAAGATCAAAGGATATTCACGATCTTGTCGCTAAACTGTCATAAAGAGCGGTTATCTTCCGGTATTTAACCCGAAGGAGAAAAAACTCATTTGTGCTTATGAATCAAAAATGACGCGGTTTCAACTGCATCTGTATGCCAGAAAACGTCAGCCTGACCTGGAATTCCAGCCTGCGCGTCTGCGCTACCTGCTCGACGAGTGGAATGTCATCAGTATGCGACGGCTGCTGGACCTGCCAACAGCGGCAAAAATTGCCCTGGTGACGCCGTTCATGATCCCTGAACCCGGATCTACCGGGGAAAACACTTTACTCATCGGGAGCAATTCCCGCATCGCAGTCGCCGCCTAGTCTGCAAGCAATTCTTCCAGGTGATGGTCGTCCTGCTTGCCACTGCGTGCCAGACGGGGCGGCTGCTCGGTCAGATCGACCACGGCCGTGGGATCAATACCGCAAAATCCACCATCAATCACCAGGTCCAGCTCATGTTCCAGTGCCTCCCGGATGTCCCACGGATCAGACATCGGTGTCTTTTTGCCCGGTAATATCAGAGATGAACTCATGATCGGCTCATCCAGTTCGGTCAGCAGGGCCCGTACAATGGCTGAATCGGGCACACGGATACCAATCGTTTTCCGCTTGGGGTTCTGCAGTCTTTTAGGCACCTCACGGGTTGCTCTCAGAATGAAGGTATATGGGCCCGGCGTAAGCCCCTTCATGAAACGATAGTCCGTATCATAAACCCTGGCATAGGTCGCAATTTCCGACAGATCACGACAGACCAGGGTGAAATTGTGCTCCTTTTCCACCCTGCGAATACGTCGAATGCGTTCCATCGAACCCTTGTCACCGATATGACAGCCAAGCGCATAGCTTGAATCCGTCGGGTAGGCAATGACACCACCGTCGCGAATGATTTTTACTGCCTGGTGAATCAGTCGGGGCTGGGGATTATCCGGGTGGATTTCAAAATACTGGCTCATGCGGCCATCCTTTGCTGCCAGATTTCACTTTGCCAGATGGCGGTACAGGCCTCCGGCATCGGCGGCAGCCGCCCCAGGCTTATCCAGGGGTTTTCCGGGCCATGGTAATCACTACCTGCCGAGGCCAGCAGGTTGAAACGCAATGCATGGCCGGTCATCGTCGCCACATCACTCGGGGAATGACTTCCTGAAACCACCTCAATGGCTTCGCCACCATGCTCGGTGAAATCCGCCAGCAATGACTTCAGTTTGGTTGCAGTCAGGTTATAACGGGCTGGATGTGCCAGGACTGCTATACCATTGGCCTGTCTAATCCAGCCTGTCACTTCTTGCAGTGACGCCCACTCGCCCCTGACGTAACCTGGTTTGCCTTCAACCAGGTACTTTTTAATCCCCTGGGCAAAATCACGAGCTAAACCGATTTGTACGAGGTACCGCGCGAAATGTGAACGACTTACCAACCCGCCATGCACGTACGATAGCGCCCCTTCATAGGCATCCGGCACGTTGGCCTTGTGCTCCAGCCTGCGTGCAATCTCCCTGCCGCGCCAGTCACGAAAATCCAGCTGTTGCTGGATGCCCGAATGCAATACGGATGAATCGGTATCCAGATGCAAACCGACGATATGGATAGTTCTGCCCTGCCACAATGCGGAAAACTCCGCACCCGGGATCAACTCAAGAGGCTGCTTGTCTGCAGCCCGACGTGCCTCCGCCAGGCCTGCAATGGTGTCGTGGTCAGTCAGCGCGAGGTGGGTTACCCCGGCCTTCACTGCCTCATCAACCAGCGAGGTCGGCGTCAGCGTCCCGTCCGAAGCAATACTATGGCTATGCAGATCGTAATTCATGGCGCGCGCATTCTAGAACCAATCCAGTCATTGTGCACGAGCCGCGTAAGGATCTGATCTGTTAGAATCCTGAATTTTCAAACACTGAGTCATTACGCAGTTCATGCAGCTACCAACTTCACAGCCCGATATCGTTTCGCAAATGCTCGATAACCTCATCGAGGTGCTGCAGCCCCTCACCCTGAGCGAACGAAGCAGCGAGAATGCCGCACAGAACCCGGTTGAACTGGTCGCCTCTCTCGGGCAGTTGCGCGAGATCGTGCAAAACAATACGACCAGCCAACTGACGCCGGGTGAAGTTACTGAAATCGGGGATTTCTCCATGCAGCTGCTGGGTAGCACCTCAGCCATCCTTCAGCGCATGAATAATGTCGAATTACAGCAGCAAAACGGCCTGCTGGCGGTCAGCATGGCGCTATGGACCAGTGCCAATGGCGGCCAGATCAACATGCTGGAACCCCTGGTGGACACCCTGGCGTGGCTGGCCAACCATATTGAAGACACGCGGCAACTCGTGGAACTCACCCGGGTGCTGGGTTCATTGATGGAGGCCTGCAGTATTGCCATCAGCAGTGACCTGGATAATACCAACCCGGGCAGACCATGGCGTGTCCTCAATATCAATCGTGGAATAGTTGCTACCCGCTCTCATGATACCCGGCTGATGCACGAGGTCTTTGAGACATTGATCAGGAACCTGCCACAGGATGCCGCCAGTTTTTTTCAGCAGGGCATGTCGGAGATGGATCGACTGGGTTACCCTGATCACGTTCGCAAAGTAATGCAGGAATATGCCGAACAATACCCGGTCAACAAGGTTGTTCACTAAATGATAATACGGAGTAACGCATGCTTTACATGATCGTTGGTCTGGATGTTGAAAACAGTCTGGAAAAACGCATGTCCGTCCGGCCCGATCACGTTGCGCGCCTGAAGCAGCTGCAAAGTGAGGGTCGGCTGGTACTTGCCGGCCCGAACCCGGCTATTGATACCACGGAGCCGGGCGAAGCGGGTTTCACCGGATCCCTGATCGTGGCCGAGTTCGAATCCCTGGAAGCGGCAACCACATGGGCAGACGATGACCCGTATATCAAGGCAGGCGTATATCGGGACGTCATCGTGAAACCTTATATCAAGGTACTACCCTAGCCAGGCCACCATAGATAACGAGGAAACTTGCATGACTGCAGAACGCGTAGAAATGATTCGCCAACGGCTTACCGAAGCACTTGAGCCGGAAACACTGGATATTGAAGATGACAGTGCCAGCCATGCCGGGCACGCCAGTGCCGGTGGCGGCGGACACTTCAATGTCATCATTGTCAGCGACAAGTTCAACGGGCTCAACCTGATCAAGCGTCATCGAATGGTCTATGATGCCGTAGCCGATATTATGAACACCGAGATCCATGCCTTGAGCATGAAAACCTATACACCCGACGAGTTCTGACTCCAAAAGCCTACTGTCGGAAAACAACCTGAGTAACCTTGCAGCACCTGAAACTGAAATGGCTGATCTTCTGGTGGACCGTAGCCGCTTTATGGTTCGCCAGCTGGTTAATTCCCGTAACCCGCGGATTGTGGGACGTTCTGGACGAGGCAGTGTTTTTCAGCCTGAACGGATTAGTGGCCGACTCGGTCTTTTCCCAGTCATTCTGGGCCATTGCCAACTGGCGCCCCTTTGACATCATTGCGGCCACGCTGATCCTGGCAATCGGGTTTAGCTGGATCTACAGGCAACCGCTGGAAAAACGCCTGGCCGCGTTATCCGGTCTCGGGGTCCTGCTGTTCATTATCCTGGCAACCCGCTTCAGCGCGGCATTCGTTTTATACCTGACGGATTATCAACGATACAGTCCCTCTATAACGCTCTCCCCTGCCTACCGGCTCAGCGAACTGGTAACGTGGATCGATGCCAAGGATTATCACAAGGACTGCTTTCCCGGTGACCATGGCTACGTTGTAATCGTATGCATCGTGTTCTTCTTCCTGCAGGCAGGCCGACGCTGGGGCATCACATCACTGATCCTGTTATCGCCTTTCATACTGCCGCGAATGGTCAGCGGGGCTCACTGGGCAACAGACATCATCATCGGCTCCGGAACCATGGCACTCATCAGCATGCCTTTGCTCTTTGCCACGCCACTGTATGCCCATGCAACAACGGCACTCAACAGGCTGTTAGTGCTGCTAATACGACCGCTACTGGCGCCCCTGAAGATGCTTTGACGACAACCGGATCAACTATTTCTTGAAGGGCGCGATCAGTTTTCTGACGACTTCATATTCCTCGTCTGAAGTAGCCGCAAACCCGTCGTATTTCTTATCCAGTGACTTGATGATTGCCAGGTGATCAGGGTTTTTGGGGTCCAGTCCGAGGAAAGCATCCTTGAGCTTCTGCAATGTTTCGCCATCGACATTTTTACTGGCAGCGATATTGTATGGCGGCAATGGTGGCGAACTGTAAAGGATCCTGAGCCCCTTGTCCTTCCACTTGAACGCAGTTGTGTCTTTCAGGATACCTGCATCAAAATCCCCGACCAGCACTGCCCGTGAAATATTATCGTAATGACCGATGAACTTGTACTCGGAAAAGTCCTCCAGCTTGATGCCTGAGCCAACCACCGTCGCGCGCTGCAACAGGGCTTTTTCATCACCGAACGCAAAGCTTTTGCCTTTCAACTGCTCGATCGTCTGTATCGGACTGTTCTCCTTGACCACGATCATTAACTGAAAGGACCCCTTGCCATTGGTAATGGTCTTTGCAATCAACTGGACATCACCGCGTTTTTTCGCATTGAGGTAGGCCACAGGCGTCAGGTAGGCCATATCAACATTACCGGAGGCAACCTCATGAATGGCTGCCCCCATATTAGGTGACAGTTTCAGCGATACATCCCTGCCAATCTTCTCGCTGAGGTACTGTGTCAACGGCGTCAGGCGCTTGTGCATGACGGCAGGAATATCCATGGCTACCGAACCGAACTGTAATTCCTGGGCGCGGACTTCAGCAGGGGCAACAATCGGCATCGCGATCAGCGCGGCCATTGCAAAGAGGGAACTTCGAAGTGTCATTGTTATCTCCATATGGTCTATCCTTTTAGCCGGCTTTATCCAGTTCACTTAAATTATCATAGTGGACTACTGTATTTCGGCCTGATTTTTTTGCGTGGTATAGCGCAAGGTCGGACTCTCGGTAAATAGTTTCCAGGTTCTGATTCTTGTCCTTTCCATCAAAGGTGGATATGCCGATACTGATCGTGCACCTGATACGGTCATCACCACACGTAACGGCACTTTTCTCCACAATACTGCGTATTTTTTCGGCAACGTCCGTTGCATCTCCCCTGTCTGCCTGCCGACATAGCACAGCGAATTCTTCACCACCGATCCGGCACAGGATGTCTGTTTTTCTCAGGCTGAGTTTCACTGTTTTTGAAACTTCTTTCAGCACCTGGTCTCCACAGGGATGCCCATAGTTGTCATTGATTTTTTTGAAAAAGTCTAGATCGATTAGCAGCAGGCTATTACTGTTGCCGTAGCGAATACTGACCTCGATATCAGATTGTATAAGCTCCTGGAAGTGCCTGCGGTTATACAAACCGGTCAATTCATCGGTGATAGACAGTCTCTTGAATTTTTCATTAACCCGTTGCAGTTCTTTCGATTGTTTGATCAACCGCCTGTTGGTTTGCAAAAGCTCCTCATCAGCAATATCGATATCCGACTGCAACCGTTCATGTGCGGCATTGAGTTTATCACCCAGGCTATTGAATGCCTCGGCCATGCGTCCGAATTCATCCTCGGAAAACACCGGCAGTTTCTTCACAATGCGCCCGCTTTCATCTGCACCATCCTTAAGGGCAGAGGTCATCAGGCTGAGAGGGCGAATGATAATATAAGAAAGCGCAAAGAATTCTCCCAGGGCAATCAGCAGAATAATGAGCGCCTCACGCTTGACCTGGATGTACTTGTGCTCCTCCAGGTAGTCGATGGTTTTTTTCGTACTGAGACCCAGTTCAAGAATACCGACTACATCATCCTCAAGCGTGATCTCCTGGCTGAACATCACGAGATCCTCATTACCGCCATTGCTATAAACACTGGATTCGGCCATGACATTGCCCTTGATGCTGATAACCCGGGCATAACCAACGTCCTCGGACAGCGTGATCTCGTCAACCAGCAGCTGGATAGTATGATAGTCGTAGCCAATTACACTGTACGCGAGTGACTTGGCCACGAACCTGCTGATATCGCTACCGCGCTGGTTGATCTGGTCAAGCAGGGTCCTTTTTTCGTGTTTGAGCGTCAGCCATGTGCTCAGTGATATGGCGGTTAGCAACACGGTTAGCAGCACCAGGATAACCTTCTGGCGGACACCTAACTTGAATAAGGATGATGTTATATTTGAAAACATGGCTCAGGTGATGGATACGACAGTCGTACCCATACTGGATGTCAGATCCAAAAATATTTTTCCTTCAGCAATAATAGCTTCAAATTCGCTCGCTGGCTTCGGTTTACCAATAAAATAACCCTGAACGTAATCACAGCCGAGCTCATTGAGCGCCAGTAACTGAGAATGATTCTCAACCCCTTCCGCAATCACCTTCATATTAAAATTGTTAGCCAGGCGAATTACGGCAGCCACGATATCATCATCTGGCGATTTTCTGGTTTTCATCATACTTATGAAAGAACGGTCGATTTTCAATGCACTGAATGGCAATCGGTGCAGGTAACTCAGCGAAGAATAGCCGGTACCGAAATCATCCATGGCAAGCTTGATACCGGCCGCTTTGAGGTCATGAGAAATGTTAATCACCTGCTTGAAATCACTCATTACCAGGCTTTCTGTAATCTCAAGCTGTATCTGTAACGGCGATACGACATTAGCTTCAACCGCTTGCATCACGTTCCTGACAAGCTCTCTGTCAATCTGCTTGACAGACACGTTAATGCTCATGGTCAGGTCCTTGAAGACATCCGACATCCGGGTCCAGACAGATAATTGCCTGACGGCCTCGTCCAACACCCACTGACCGATCTCATTAATCATCCCACTCTGTTCAGCGAATGGAATGAAGTCTACCGGACTCATCAGGCCCCGTAGCGGATGGTTCCATCGTATCAAGGCTTCCATGCCGCTCCATTTTCCTGATTTGAGGTCCATAATAGGCTGGTAATAAAGAACCAGCTGATCGTGTAACAGGGCCTCTTGCAGATCCGTCGAAATCTGTAATTGAGATACTGCATCCATATGCATGGAACGATCAAAAAGCTTGAAGCAATCTCCACCTTTCGCCTTGGCTTTATACATGGCCACGTCCGCGTCACGTAAAGCGCTTTCCGCATCATGGATATCGGCAGCGATATTCACCATACCGATACTTGCAGAGACAAATACCGTCTGGCCGGATATATCAAATCCTCTTTTGGCATCCTCACACAATCTTTTGGCGACTTTCTCCGGCCTGTTCTCATCATCCGTATGGTTCAGTAACAAGACGTATTCATCGCCACCAAAGCGGGCCAGGGTGTCGGTTTCCCTCACAATCCGGGTAAAGCGCCTGGACATCTCTACCAGTAACCGGTCACCCGCGGCATGCCCGAGGCTGTCATTAATGGTCTTGAAGCGATCCAGATCGATGAATAATACGGCTAGCTTGTTATCGCTGTCCCGCCTCTGATGGGCAAGTGCCTGGTTAAGCCGGTCCACGAACAGGTGCCTGTTTGGCAAGCCCGTCAGCCCGTCATACATCGCCTGTTGCTGCAGTATATTCTCGGCATTCTTGCGACCGGTGATATCGGAAATTGAGCCCGCCAGCCTGATCGCTTTTCCGCGTTTATCCCTTTGGATCAGACCACGGCAGGACACCCAGACCACCTGGCTGGTTGCATCCAGCATGCGAAATTCAATCTCTATGTGGTCGAACTCACCCTCAATATGCGAGAAAAAGGCTGACTTGAGCGCGTCGATGTCTTCCGGAATTACATGATCGAACCAGTAATCAGAAGACTCTATGGACTCATTGGCTTCATATCCCAGTATGCTTTTCCATCTTGGTGATATATAAATTTCATCTGTCTGGATATTCCATTCCCAGATACCATCATTAGTTCCTGCGGCCGCCAGTTTATATCGTTGTTCACTGGTTTGCAGGGTACGGAATGTTTGTTTCAGCTCCTTCGCCATGCTGGAAAAACTCTCAGCAAGACTGGTGAGCTCCCGTTCACCACTGACCGAGACTTCCACGTTAAAATCACCGTTGGCAAGCCTGCGTGCAGCCTCCACGAGCTTTCCCAGGTTTCGCGTTAGCGCGTTCGCATACAACCACGCAATCAATGCAATAACCGTGATACCCGCCACTGCGCTGACCAGTGCGTTACTCCATAGTGTGCTGGTCGCCTGGTTGAATTCCCGGTATGAAAAGCGGGCATGGATTGCACCAACCAGGCCTGACTGATTCACCAGCTCCCGCTTTCGCCAGATCCATTCATTGCTTTCACTGAGTTTCGGTGAAGGCTCGCCCAGCAGATCAGGAATATTGCTGGCGACTACAATCCCTTCATGATTGGTGACAATGATATCCTTGACCCTGGAATACTGCATTGCATGCAGAACCATGTCCTGCAGGTCAGAAAACTGGCGGGTGATAATTGCCTCCCTGGCGCGCTCCTGCATTTCTCCAAGAATGATATTCTCATTATCATTCAGGCTGGCTTGCTCAATGGAGACAAATTTCGGTATGGAGTAAAACAAACCGAACAACAGGACCAGGCTGGTCAAGACAATAATCCCGATTGTGATACGAAGTTTCATACCCTGCTTAGCGGACCTTACCTGTTATCCAGGCTGCCGAGAATTTTACTGACCTCATCAAAATCCTCCTCGCTTAACCTTCGAAAAGCTGCGTTTCTTACGCCATGGTAATCTTCATAATTCAGTGACCATTGTTCTATGATGTTGTATATGGCTTCACGCTCGTCTTCCTGTATCCGCTCATGCACGAAAAACGAAGGGCGAATAATGTTTTGCGAGGTATGAATCACCACCAGTTTGTTGAACACATTCTCGCGGAACTGCGACAATGGGTAATCAGCGGTTATACATGCATCGACCTGCTTGATTGTTAGTAACTGCAAACAATTATCGTGCTTCTTGGTGAATTCAAACCAGTAATCCTTGTCTTCTTTCAGGCCGGCACGGTCCAGTTCTATTCGCCCAAGGATGGTAACTGCGGCAATCGGGGGCAATGTTGCGATTGATTTACCGCGCAAATCCTCCAGGGTTTTGATTTTTGTATCCCGCCTGACAACAAACAGTGCATTGAACGCACTGGAACTTGCCGCCAATGGTATATAGCCCGCATTTTTGGCCACCCTCGGGTAGTCAAATGGCTGGGTAAACATTACGTCAAACTTCGCATCCTCGATATCATCGATGAACGAACGCATATCCCTGGCGCTGCTATAAAAAAATGGTTTGTTTAACGCCTTGCCGAGATCTCCTGTCAAGGAGGAATATATGGGCTCAAGCTGGGACTGGGATAAAAAAGGAAAGACACCCAGCAGGTAAGGCTTTTTGCTTTCCGCTAAAGCCAGGGTTGTCATGGCTGCCGCCAGCACGCCTGCAAGTATGGTTAGCAATGGCTTATTCATTCTCTCCTCCGCTCAGAACAGCAAAGTAAACTGCAACATGATTCGATCATCAATGCTGTCAACAATGGTATTTTGATTATGCGTCAACACGGAGTTGGCCGCTGCAGAATATGTGGTCACCGGGTTCGGTGCGCTCACATCGCGAAAAGTGTAGTTCAGCGTCACCCGGCTTTTTTTGTTGAAGTGGTAATTCACACCCAAGGTCAGTTCGTCAAAAGTCCGCTCATCCTGCTTGCTCCAGGGACCCGATTGCTCATACAGCAAATCATGCCGGGCCGCTCTCATATCAAGTTCCCAGTGATGATCCAGATATAAGCCATAATCAAGTGTTATCGCACGTGAGCGGTTGCCTTCCTCGGCTGCAAATCGAAGCGGGTTACCGGCAACGCCAGCCTGCGGCCCGACAAATAACATACCATCGGCAAACATCAGTTCGGCTGCAATTCTTTGACGGTAGCTGGACTGTAAAGGCCAGCCGAGGAATTTAACACCAATGCCCTGCCGGTTACGCCCATACTCTTTGTTCAAAGGATCAGATTCAAATTCACGCTTGCCATCCTGCCACCACGCATAAAATTTCAAACCATGTTTTTTTGCTGCCCTGCCACCGGGCAGACTTTTCTCTGCAGCAAGGTAAAAATAAAGATCCTTGTTGTCATCGCGGTCTGAGTAGCTGATGGCCTCTCCGTTACCGACCATCGCGGCATAACTCAGTGACCACTCATCACCGATATCAATCGCGTCAAATACCTGTATACCCCAGTCCCTGACTCCATTGGTGCCATAGCCTTCGGTGACCGGTGTACCAATAGTGGTGAATGCAGTTGGAGGGCCGCCCGCGGGTGCTGGCGCCAGGTTACCATCGACGAAACGTTCAAGCATTTGCGAGGATGCAAAGTGGGTGAACTCAACATAGTCCTGGGTGTGAATGGCCTGAAAAGTCTCTTCCGGACCCGGGGTTTTGAAGAGGCCGGCGCGGATGCGGGCACCGGGTATATGGTTGAATGTCAGGCTTAAATGATCGAGCGCAATGTCCCGGGCACGATCGCCGAACGGGTCGTAGGTAAGCAGGTTAGGCGCCAGTTCTCCGAGCACAAAGTAATTGATTTTTCGGGTAAATGAGCTGTCGATAAAATCCATACGCCCGCGCATACCCAACCTCAACCGCTGGATATGCCATGCATGCGCGTCGTCAAACCAGGGGGCCACCGTATTTGTGGCAACACGCTGATCATTATTGCTTCGGGCAGGGCCTCTCAACCCTGCAAGATCGTCTCCTTTATCGTGTGTATAACCCGCCTGCATAAAACCGAAAAAATAATGGCCTTCATAGGGCGGGTTGGTGCCCTGCAGCATTAACCAGTCGACTGCATGGGCAGCAGGAATGGTCCCCCACAGCAACAGGACCAGGTAAAGCCATGGATATTTGCGGCTATGTTTATTCTTGTTCAACCGCCCGCTCAGCCAAAGCCGTGCCCCCACATCGACTAAAGCTTAACCGTATCATATTAATGGTAATGAGACAGCATTTTGTCTATTTTTGCGGCATAGAAATGCGCTGCTGGCGCCGCAACCAGCAGTGCAGCGGACACTCGGCTCTGGCTAGAAAAGATAACGCACCAGTATGGTGAAAATACCGATGAGGGTATTGATTCCCACCATCATTCTGATCTGGCCCAGCTGTTTACCCCCCGCCGGCCAGTCCTCTGCAGCCACTGCCCGCTTGAGTTTTTTATAGGGTGCAAAAAATACATGCATGAAAATCAGCATCATGATGATGCCGGTCGCCGTCATGACGTTGATATGCAATGGCAATCCCTTGAAACCTCCATACAGGCCGATAATCCAGAAACCGCTAACCAGTATGAGAATGATGGATGCCCATACCCATGGAAAAAATTTTCCAAACACGCCGACCCACAGCCGCAGGCGGACCGGGGGCTCTAGCTGGCTAGCCGCAACCGGTCTCAATGCCATGTAGGCGAAGAACATTCCGCCAACCCAAACCACGACTGATAAAACATGCAGCAACAAGGCAATACTCATCATGTATCCTTTAGATGTTGTTGAGAAAACGCGACACAGTGTAACGGCTGATTAACGAAAATACATCATGCCAGGTATTTTTGAATCTTTTGTTCGAGGCCTTCCTGCGGCCCGAATGATACATCGCGTAATATGCCCTCACGATCGACAAGAATCGATGATGGCGTGCCCTTCAGGCCATATAATTCGAAAGTCTGTGCCGTCATGGTCTTTTGTCGCAGGTATTGTTCCACCATCTTGAGGATATAACCCTGCTCTTCCGCTCGTCGCTGCGACAGGTCCGGATGCAGGCGCGCCGCATATTCCTGTATTTTTTCTTCCGTAACGGGTTCATCATTAACCGTGACTTGATCCATACCAACGGTAAATGGAATCTTCCAGCGGAATTTACCGTCTACCAGTTCGCCATGCTGGTCCAGCATTTTCAGGCTTTCACCAATCACGCTTCCAGACTCAACCAGGGCCCTGAGATTCTCCAGCGTGTTTTTATCATAGTCCTCAAATGCGGTAGCCAGCCCTAGCACAACAAGCCCCTGGTCCGCATACCGATCATGCAACCGTATGGCTTCTGGCAAACCTTGTAGAAAGCACCCCGGACAGTTCAGTTGAAACACCTCGACCAATACAACCTTGCCGGTGAGGTCTGCAAAAGTGGCCGGGCTACCCTGTACCCATGATGCAACCAGAAGTTCCGGTGCCTGTTTATTGATTGTCGCGGTCATTGTTGTTTTTACCCAGCAAGCTCTTCATGGACTGCAATTCAACCGATGCCGTTTTCAGGTCGGGCCGGGACTTGCCAGCGCCTTCCAGCTCGAACAGGCGATAACCATTCACCATGGCAGAAATATCGGTGGTTTTTGCATAGTAATCATGAACGAATGTGCTAAGCAAATGCAGTAATACTAATATTGTCAGGACAGCCGACCAGAAAGCATGTACCGATGGCAGATAAAACCCGAAGACCACGGGATACTCTGCCATCAGGGTTCCGCTGATCAGCAGTAATAACAGGCCTACATACATGAAAACATAGAGCATCTTCCAGAACGGATTATGTGCATACCAGTTTGGTAACGGCTGCTTCGCAAGGCTGAGATAAAAAACAAAAGTCTGTTTGACTGCGTTGAATTCCGAGGGCTCCGGGAATAATGCCGTCAGGCGTTCATGTGGCTTGCCGCGAATAAAAACCAGCATCCTGAGCACCAACGCGAATATCATGACACTTGCTGCCAGGTAGTGATATTCAAGCGCATCTGCCGCAACCATTGGGCCGTTGCTTATCGCCCAGCCGGTAGCAATCAATATGAGGACCGACAACGCAAGCGTCCAGTGACTTAATCGTAACCAGCCACTCCAGATCAACACCCTTCTGATTTCAGTCATTGAGCAAACCCGTTATCCTTACAACGTTACCATTATAGAATGTGTCCAAGCCCGACTTGTCCAACCATGTTAATTATCACTGACAATATCAGCATCCCCGACCAGGAAATAGAGCTAAGTGCCATACGTGCGCAGGGAGCCGGTGGGCAAAATGTTAACAAGGTCGCTTCGGCGATCCATTTGCGTTTCGATATCAGTCATTCATCACTCAGCCAGGCAGTCAGAGACAAGATTCTGTCTACGCGTGATCGTCGTATCAGCAAGGAAGGCATCCTGATTATCAAGGCCCAGCGATACCGGGACCAGGAAAAAAACCGTGAAGATGCCCTCGACCGAATGAAAGAACTGATTATCAGGGCTATCCATACCGATCGGAAGCGCATACCGACACGGCCAGGTCCCGGCGCAAAAGCCCGTCGCATGAATGAAAAGAGTCAGCGTGGCCAGGTCAAGCGGCTACGCAACCGGCCTGGAGTAGATGATTAAATGGGACGCTATCGCCCTCCTGCAGCAAAGTCATCTCCGTACATCACCCGACAGGGCTATCAAACGCTGCAACATGAGCTAAAGGCCTTATGGAAAAAGCGCGATGAAGTAACCCGTGCGGTCACCGCAGCCGCCGCGGAAGGCGACCGCTCAGAGAATGCGGAATATATCTACCGTAAAAAGCAACTGCGTGAGATAGACCGTCGTGTAGGTTACCTGCAAAGGCGCTTACCCGTATTGAAAGTTGTCGATCAGCAACCAGCCAATACTGACCAGGTGTTTTTTGCTGCTACCGTGACGCTGGATGATGGTGAAAACGAAATCAGCTACCGCATCGTCGGTGCAGATGAGTTTGACCCGAAACAGAACTGGATCAGCCTTGATTCTCCCCTTGCCAGGGCATTGATGGGCAAGACCCTGGACGACGAAGTCGCCGTGGAAACGCCTTCAGGCAAAAAAACATTTTGCATCATTCATATCAGCTATGACTCGTCAGACTGAATACACCCCTGCTTCGCCAGAGGGGTCAGGTAAATATGTACTATACTGATTCTGACCGCATCAAAACCCTGCATCCATGAAATTTACTATCGCATATCTGCTGTTTATCGGCAGCCTGTCCCTGCCAATGATTGCATTCAGCCAGCATGCAACAACCAGCGGTGATATAAGCTGGATCACGACATTCCCTGACTCGGTTGATAGCTATAAGTCGCAGCTTGAACAATTGAATCAACTGGTCGTTGAGCACCCTCAAGATGCAGATCTTTATTTGAAACGCGGCGCGATACAGCTTGGGCTGCATGATTTTGAAGGGGCCATCGATGACTTCACGGATGCGATCAATAAAAGCGACATGGATGAAGCCTATTTTGGCCGCGGGATGGCAAGGGGCCGATTACAGGACCACGAAGCAGCCATTGCTGACATCGATATCTATATCAGTCGCCACCCGGAAAATGCGCTAGCTTATACAAAGCGCGGCATCAGAAAGCTATGGAATGCCGATCGTGAGTCAGCGAAAGCTGACTTCATCAAGGCAATTGAACTGGATTCCGGCAATGCAGAAGCCAATGACGACCTGGGCGTGATCTATGCGCAGGAGGGCGATTACCAGCGTGCCATCAGACACTTTAAAAGCACCATTCGTATCGACCCTACGTACCACAAGGCATATCACAACCTTGCAATGGCCTATTACCTGACTGACCAGAACCTGATTGCCCTGGCTACTGTTAACCAGGGCATGGCACTACAGCGTGGCTCAAGGGACTCGCTGTTACTCAAAGCAGAAATACTCAAGGCTCTTGGCCAACCGGAGCGCGCACAGGAACTTATCGATGAAGCAGAGTTCATGAATACCGGAAACTGGTCAGAACGAGTACCTGTTCAGTAAAGGCGTCAATGCAACGCTGTCGCGATATGATTGATCTTGTGGTGACTGGTTAACCGGTAAAACCTTCGCAGATCGTTGAAGAATGACGCTCGCTGGTTAGCGATACAGTTGTGATGCAATGCCTTGCAGTAATGATAGGCATAATAGTTTGCCCGCTCATAACGTTGCTGCTCCTCGCTATTCAAGTCACTTGCGTAGGAATGCTGTAAAAACAGGCGATTGAGTAGACCGCCCGGCAGACACGCGTCCTGCTGGTTTGCCAGCAGGATCATGGTAAAGATGTACTTGTCTACCTCTGCCTGTAACTCCAGCTCGAACAGACTGATTTCACGATCATGGCCTGCATTCCAGGCCAGGTAGATAAAATGACTGACACCCTCCAGTGCAATCAGATATGCATTCACATTGTCCTGGTTCAGACTTGCCAGTGGATCGTCCTGCTCCAGAAGATCGATAATTTCCTGCTTAATGTAAAGCGAGACATGCAGGTCATTTTCAGTTTGATGGACAAGAAGTTTTTCCGGCGATGATCTCAGGTCATGTTCTTCATCCATGTGACGCACAAACTCGTGATCCGTGACCAGGAAATCATGCACATCAAGGCCGGCCTGAACTTCATAGATTCGTTCAAGCTTCTGTTGCAGTTTTTCCAGCATTAGTGGGTCCGCCTGTTCCTGGCGAAATCAACCGGCTCGATACCAGCTGCACGTAATTTCCTGGCCATACGCTTGCTGCCGGTCTGCAGCCACTGTTCATACAATTCAAGTAGGTCCGCATGGCTACGCAGATTGGAATGTTCGGCAACCTCGCTTAATACATCCACCAGCAGCGGAAAATGTTTATACAGCTCAGTGAATAACCCGCTGAATCCTTCACCAATCCTCAAACGTTCAACCAGTTCCGATACCGAACTGTAAGCACTACCGCCCATGGCGATATAGTAATCAAGCCCTACGGGCTTGCGTCTTAACACACCGGGGAACATACCGGCGATGAATAGCGCAGTATCACCCAGTTGTCGCAAGCCCTGGTATCTCAATGCGGTACTTTCAGCCTGGTGCGCCTCACAAAACATGATCGCCAACGGCTTTAACCTGCGCCCTTCTTCATCCTCGTGAAACAACATGTCAACAGATGAAAAAGACACCAGCATACTGGTGAGATAGTGCGTGGTTTCGTCTGAAACACTTACATGCTGGTTACTGGTTGCATCAAGCAGTAACTGGTGAAAATGATCATCCAAAGAATCAAAACTGATTACATCACTTCGCATACACATTCTCCTTCAAGCTGTTAGCACTCCGGTTTGCCGAGTGCCAGACATGATCTATAAAACGCGCATGCTTTTCAGTATAGGAAAGCTGTCAATAAATAACAGTCTTGACGACTATTGGTATTTGGACAACAATGTCGAGGCTCAAGCACTCAGCAACATCTCAACAGCATCTATCGATCTATTCTTATCAGTGATTTCTGCCAGTCTGTTACCTGGTCCTTACCCAAACGCACATAATCACCAACTTCATTTTCATACCAGCCTTTATCATTTCTTAGAGGCTCTACCGAATACCCCCACCACACACCATCGCTATCCTGCGCGATCCAGTTAACCCAGTGGGGCATGTCGAATCTATCAGTGAGTTTGTTCATCAACCATCGTTCAATATGACCGACATGACGGCAACCTCATGTCCGCGATATTCTTCAAGCGATAAAACTTGCCAGCCCAGTCGCTGGTAAAAGCCCTGCCGATCGGGGGTAAACAGATACATACTGGTTATGCCCGCAGCCTTTACCTGTTGCATGACATGTCGCACCAAAGATGAGCCTATTCCCAGGCCACGAGATTGAACTTCGATATAAACACTTGCTAACCATGGCGTCAGTTCCTGGTGTATATCCATGTCATGCTCGACGACAGCAGCCGAACCGACGACTTCCTGGTTCATAGCGATATATGTCGAGGGAATCAGATCCGCATCAAGATGACACTGCATGTTATGTATACGTTGATCAAGCGTCTGACCCGGATTGTAATCACGCCACTCATCATGATGCCATTGCGCAATGACTGGCAGCGCTGCCACACATTCTTTAAGATTTATTATTCGCATAGGCCCGGATCATGAACGCCCTTTTTCTTTTGCTCACTCATATTACATAACGTA
Source organism: Gammaproteobacteria bacterium (assembly GCA_041572715.1). Classification (GTDB taxonomy): domain Bacteria; phylum Pseudomonadota; class Gammaproteobacteria; order JAJDYQ01; family JAJDYQ01; genus JAJDYQ01. The sequence continues at coordinate 7,442 of JBFFRZ010000002.1, read as the reverse complement.
AGCCCGCTGTGAACAGACCCACAGCGGTATTGTTTTCAAAACCTAACCATCACATTCTCACATCAGGCAAACTTTACAAAATGCAATCATTTGACCCGGCGGGCAGCTTTATAGTAGAACACAGCATGAGCATACAGCCAGAGAGCGCCAGGTCATGACCCTCAGACACAATATCCAGACAGGCCTGATAGCGGCTTTGATAATGTCGATCTCGCTGGTTCACGCAGCAGAAGGCAAACTGACCTCCTATCAACTTGGCAATCATATACTCGCTTTTCACGATACCTACCAGGAGGCGATTTCCGAGACTATTGATAAAATGGTCCCTGAAGCAATTAATCCTGCATCACGCACCTATTTGCAAACGATCAAGGTTTTTTACACACAGGCGTCTATCGACATTGCAACCGCCTCGGATGCAGCCATACAACTCATCGACATGATGGTCATGCTGCGCCTGCAACGACTCGTATGGAAAAACATCAACAATACGCTGGTCACACAATCACAGGCAGATCGCATGTCCACCACGCTTCTCAGACTTGAGAACGAGTTACTCAAGACCGCAAACCTGGTATTCACTCAGGCGGATATAAAGCACATCATGTCGATTGCCGACAACTGGAAAAAGCAGAACCCCGATCGTGAATACATCGCCTTCGTGCGTTTTACAGACCTCGGGGACTCGGAAGCAAAGGCGAAGATCGAGAAAACCATTGCGGGTGGCGGGTTGTTTTCCTCGATCTCGGAGGCAAATGCCGAGCTGGAAGAAACACGCCATGCACTTGAGAAGGCCCTGTTCGTCGCCCATCATATGCCTATCCTGCTGGAGTGGCAGGCAGAGCTGTTCATGTACAAGGTACTTTCAACCGGTGAAATACAGGACGTGCTGGTACAGACACAACGCACCACCAATGCTGCCGAGCGTATTAGTCTTGCCATGGAAAAGCTCCCGGATGATGTTAACGGCATCCTCAAAAACAACAAGGATGAATTTCTGCGACTTGCCAACAGTATCGAAGCAACATCCAGTAACCTGCGCATGATATCCGAACAGTTATCACCACTGTTTCTCAAGCAGGACAGCAACGATGACGGCGAGATTGATCTATTACAGGTAGAAAATATTTTGAAAAAAGCCTACGCAACATCTGAATCGACATTAAATGCCATCAAGGCATTTTCCGAACTGCATTATGATGAGGAAGTAGCCACTCATGTGGCGACGCTCATGTCCAGTCAGGTCAAACAGATCGATACATTACTGGAACAAAGAATTGACCAGCTTAGCCAGCGCGCGCTTGAACATCGGGAAAGAATTTTCTATCTGCTGCTTGCGCTGTGTTTTCTGTTTCCCGTTATCTTTTTTTCGGGTTACATCATGGCGCGGAGAATTGCAGACAAAAACCAGCTGCAGTTGATGAATGCCAGCAAGGTGCAGATCGGACAGTAAGCGGTAACTCGAGAACCTAATTCCAAATACACCGCTACGGCATTACCGAAACCGGCTCGAAAGGTATTACCTTGCTGTCAGCGCCTCACCTTCAAATTCCAGTGCCCTCCAGCCACAGGCCATAAAGCTCCGGATATTTTCATGGTCAGTACCCGCGGTGTTTTTTAAAACATCGTCGCGGTAAAATTTACCAAAACAGGACAATGTCTGCTCCTGGTCGAGGCCATGAATCCTGCAAAAGCTGAATATTTTACAGGAAGCCTCGTTCTCACCGGCCTCGTTGACCACGGCACCATTTGCAAAGCGTGTCGGATGGTAATCGTAATATTCATCAATTGTGAGCAAGACCTCCTTGAACTCTACTGATTCGGGGTCGGTCTTGATCTGCTCCAGCAATTGCTCAACGTTCATCGAATACTGTCCTCATTGTAGGCGGCTAATATTCCTCAGTGGCTCGACCAGGTATGTCAGACCATTCAGCTTGATTTCCAGGCATAATGCCAGTAATTGTCCAAGTTGCCCATCGGGAAAACCCTTTCTGGAAAACCAGAGCAAATAGGCCTCGGGCAGATCAATCAGCACCCTGCCCCGGTATTTTCCAAAAGGCATCGTCATCTGCGCCAGTTTGACGAGTTTTTCCTTGTCCTGCGGATCAAATTCCATAAAGCATACTTTTCAAGTGGTGTTGCGGCAATGGAAAGCGTTTACACTATGTCGCCCATGAAATCTAACAACACCCCCGTTGTCAAAGACCTGGTTCTGATTGGTGGTGGGCATTCCCACGTTGCTGTCTTAAAAAGATTCGGCATGAAACCCGTTCCCGGTGTCCGCATCACGCTCATCACGCGAGATGTCCACACGCCATATTCCGGGATGCTGCCTGGTCATATCGCCGGACATTACAATTATGATGAGTCACACATCGACCTGAGGCGATTGGCAATTTTCGCAAATGCCCGCTTGTTTCACAGTGTCGCCAAAGGTGTTGATCATGAAAACAAACAGGTTCTGCTTGATGGCCGCCCGCCCGTTCCCTATGACGTACTTTCCATAAATATTGGCTCACGACCACAGTCGAACAGCATCAAGGGTGTCGATGAATATACCTTGCCGGTAAAACCTATTGATAATTTTCTGCAAGGCTGGAACAGCATCACCGCAAGAGTCCTGCAAAGCAAGCAGGAATTCACCCTGAGCATAGTGGGTACCGGTGCCGGTGGTGTCGAAATGTCCCTGGCAACACAGTACCGGCTACAACAATTACTCCAGGAGCATGGACGGAAAGATGTAAAGCTTAATATCCGGCTCATCGGCGCTAACGCCACGATACTCAAAACACATAACCTGCGCGTGCAGAACATATTTATGCACGTGCTGGCCGAACGCAAAATTGAGTTAATCACCGGCCAGCCCGTCACCGAGGTAACCGCAAATAGCGTCATTTGTGGCGAACACATATACCCGACCGATGCGACCATATGGGTAACGCACGCTGGCGCACAGCAATGGATTAACGATTCCGGGCTGGCTACCGATAGCGGTGGTTTCATCCAGGTTAACGACTGCCTGCAATCCATCGATGACGAAGATATTTTCGCGGCGGGCGATATTGCCGCAGTCATAAATCATCCGCGGGAAAAATCCGGGGTATTCGCAGTGCGCCAGGGGCCTCCATTGGCCGAGAACCTGCGCAGAAGACTACATGGGTTACAGCCAAAGCCCTTTAGACCACAAAAACAGTTCCTCGGGCTCATCAGCACGGGTAACCAGTATGCAGTAGCCTCGCGTGGTCCCTGGGCACTGAAGGGTGCATGGTTGTGGAAACTGAAAGACTGGATAGACCGCCGTTTCATGCAGAACTTCAGTGAACTGCCAGAAATGAAGCATGGGGAGGATACGCAGCAGGTTATTCGCATTGCAGACAAGGAAGCCATCGAAGAGCTTTCGACCATTGCCATGCGTTGCGGCGGCTGTGGCGCAAAGGTCGGCAGCACGATACTGAGCAGGGTTGTGAACCAACTCAATACGGTACAGCGTGAAGATGTGATGATTGGCCTGGATAGCCCGGATGATGCAGCCGTATTATCCGTGCCCGCAGGTAAAGTCATGGTGCAGTCAGTGGATTACTTTCGCTCCATGATTGATGACGCCTACACCTTTGGCCGCATCGCCGCAAACCACGCCATGGGAGACCTGTTTGCCATGGGCGCCGAGCCGCAATCGGCGCTGGCCATTGCAACCCTGCCATACGGCCGGGAAGCCATTGTCGAGGACCAGCTCTTTCAGCTGATGTCCGGTGCGCTTTCTATTCTTGAAGAATCCAATACCGCCCTGGCCGGAGGCCACTCAAGCGAAGGCGTGGAACTGGCTTTTGGTCTTACCGTCAACGGTATTGGTGATCCTGCAAAACTGCTTCGCAAGGGCGATATGCGCCCTGGCCAGTCGATTATTCTGACCAAACCATTGGGAACCGGCACCATCATGGCAGCAGACATGCGCGCAAAGGCGAAAGGCCGATGGGTGCATGCCGCGATTGATCATATGCAGGTTTCCAACCGCACCGCTGCCAGCGTGCTAATAGAGCATGGTGCTACTGCCTGTACCGACATCACCGGTTTTGGCCTGCTGGGGCACCTGGTTGAAATGACCCGGGCATCGAACGTCGATGCAACACTAGATACGGCAGCCATTCCGGTCATGGATGGCGCCATCGAGTGCATTGAACAGGGCATACTCAGCTCTCTGCAGCCACAGAACATCAGGCTGAGAAGAGCGGTCAGAGACACCGGCTTTAACCGTGAATCTCCATTATATTCGCTGCTGTTTGATCCACAGACTGCTGGTGGACTGATGGCCTCAATTCCGAAAGAAAATACCGAGGCATGTCTGATGGCACTGCACCACGCTGGCTACCCTGATGCCGCTGTAATCGGCAGGGTTATGCCGTCTTCACCAGAACCTGCTCCTGTGGTACTGCAATAGCTTCAGGACCAAAAACAGTAACCCGGTTCCTGCCCGAGGCTTTCGATTCATATAACGCCAGGTCAGCCGCCTTTATGAGGTCAGCCTCATCCAGATTCAATGAAGATACTACAGTTGCCACCCCAAGGCTGATGGTCAGAAATCCCTCAGCCTCAGACCGCTCATGAGTTATGTCTTCGGCATAAACCGATTCTCTCAGACGTTCAGCTACTTCTTGCGCCCCGTCTTCATCAACATTAGGCAGCAATACGGCAAATTCCTCACCGCCATAGCGTGCAACAATGTCCTCTTCACGGTGTAACTTTCTGGACAATAGCTGCGCTACCCGGTGCAGGCAACGATCACCTTCATAATGCCCATAAATATCGTTATAGGGTTTGAAGTGATCCACATCGATCAATATCAGGGAAATGGGTTGGTGACTGCGCATAGACCTCTTCCATTCAAGATTAAGTATCTGATCGAATGATCTACGATTTAATACCCCGGTAAGCGAGTCTATGGCAGACAGATTGATCAGGCGCCGCTCTATGCCCGAGATATTTTTTGTCAGTACAAAAACCACTACTGCCGAGAGCAACAATGTGATTATCCCAAGGCCATTACGGAACTGGCTGAAGATCGCATACTGGTGCTGCATATCTCTTGAGTTTTTCACTACATCCTGTTCGATATTGCGCATGATCTGCAAGAATCCGCTGATCACATCATGCTGGTTCGCCAGAATCTGGTTAACCAGGATATTGTGCGCCTCCTCATTGGCTTGTGGCGTGTCTAAAATCGCGAGTTCTGCAACCCTGTCGAAGCCATCAATGATGACCGGGTAAAGCGACAGCTGTGCATCCATAATCCGCTTGGATGTATCGCTCAACGACAAGGCAAGCAATTCCCTGCGTTTTATAACAAAATCGGCGGCCATGGCATTGACCTGTTGTGCCAGGGCATCTTTCTCAAACACATCTTCCACCTGGATCATTTTATGGGCAAGGCTCGTTCGCTCGCGGGCAATCTCAATCAAAGACGCAAGAGCATTCATCTTGATAGCGGCCTCCTCATTACGCTCCATCAATTGAATGTGACTGCTGGTGTGAATAGTGGTGAGCGTCCAGCTAGCTATATAAAGCACCAGAAAAACGCCACAGCCCAGTAGCAGGTAGGTTACGGCCTTGGATTTAGTTGTGCGTGTCGGCATAGATAAATTCACGGGAAGCCAAAAGATAAAATACTGTATAAATAATATACACTTAAATATCTGGCTAAATTTTGGGCATTCTATGCCGCTTGTGGGCAACAATCAATGTAAAAACAAGCGGTATTTCCCTGGCTTCGTCAGGTGATATATAGACCTGTATTCGGGTCAAAACAAGGATAAGAACGGGAAAAATCGGCGCGCTGCTATTTTGAATTCAGCATTTTCGCGATCTGATCAGCATCCAGCACATGGTGTACGCCGGTAGGATCCTGTTCTTCCTGGGCTTCAATAACGTCTTCCAGTTCATCCAGGCTGAATAAGGAGTGATCACCGGTTTTCTCGTCCTCCGCTTTTTTGGCCTCCTGCTTTTCAAAATAGGCACGAACCGCTGATACATCAAAGGAGCCGGTCTCAGTAAAAGATGTCTCGGGCATGCCGCTCGTCTCCTCAACGACCTGCGGCTGACCATGTTCCACTATTTCCTGCTCGATATAGCCAAATGCCCCGAGTTTGGCCAAAGCCAGCGCATATTTTTTAGCGCTAGGCAGATCAAGATGGCTTTTAACTCTGTGCGGTTGACCGGAAAACAGCTTGCGGGCGGCTGATGCATCGACACCGAATAATTCAGCCAGGCGCGCCTGCACCTGATCACGATCATGCCCGGGCAGCAGATCACCCTGAAAAACCACCTTGTAGAAAACGTCATACATAACAGAAAATTAACCTGCATTTAATTAGTAACTGTACCAATTATAGCCATAAAAGGCCTTCAGGGAATCATTGATAGTGCAGAATACAGCCGGGTGCAGGCTAGTTTTTATTTAACATCCGGGCAATTTGCTCGGCATCCAGCACATTATGGACATCAGTTGCGTGCGAGTGCTGCGGCTCACCCTCGACAACATCATCCAGTACATCCGGCGTGTAAATTTTATGCTCCGCGGTCTTTTCCAGCTGGGCTTTTAACCTTGCTTCGCGCTCTTCGAAATATTTCTGCACCGCTTCAAGGTCAAAGTCGCCGGTAGTGGTAAAGCGGTTGTCCTGCGATGGCGGCGGCAGTGGCTCATTGTGTTCAACGACTTGCTGCTCGATGTAACCCAGCGCACCCAGATTGGCCAGCGCTCGGACATATTTCCTGGCGCCAACCAGGTCCAGGTTGCTCTTGATCTTGAACTTTTTGCCGGAAAACAGGCTCTCCGCCGAGCGAGGATCAACATCAAACAGGCGGGCCAGGTTGGCCTTGACCTCCTCATGGTCGCGGTCCGGATACAGGTCACCAGTGAACATCACCTTGTAGGTAACGTCATACATAAACGAGCCAATCGCAGTATCGCGCCAAGATTGATTACTCCGCCCTTGCGGGGCCGTGGTCAAACCAGTTTGTCCAGTAAAGCACGCCAGCCATCATGTTCGGCCGCTTCGGTAAATGCCTGTTTTAACGGGGATGCCTGCATCAGAAGCAGTGGTAAATACCCGTCATCGGATTCTGCCTTTTGCATCAGTCCCCTCAACGCCGCAGTGTCCTCGACGGGATAATAACCTGCGTAGTGATCCCCTAACAATCCGATTGAGCCAGGAATATCAGACGCCAGTACCGGCAGGTCAGCCATGACGGCTTCGGATACGACATTGGCGCCGCCTTCCATGCGTGAACTCAAGACCATTGCCCGGCTGCGGGCATAGGCCTGCCGCACCTTCCAGTGGGGCAGCTCCCCGTACCAGTGATAGCGCGGATTTTCCTGCATTTCCCGCATCGCCATTGTCGCCCACTCATGGTTATGAGCCTTGCCATAATGCAGGATACGGATTCTGCTC
>JBFFRZ010000001.1:0-27509 GCA_041572715.1 Gammaproteobacteria bacterium | reverse complement strand
TCATTTACTTTGTGGTTGGCGCGAGATACCAATTTTGGTAAGAGCAACAGTCCGATTCGGCATTTTTTGCTCTGGGATCCACATTTTTACTGAATCGACCCTAATCCAGAAAGCCTGATTGTTGAATAGCACGAACTCACACTTGGGTGCCGGTCCTGCCCGGAGATAAAGCGCGGGAATACCGGTTCAGGGGTGCTGTGGTAGCTCTGAATACATACGGGTCGAATCCAGGTGAAATTGAATGTTATTACCCGCTATCGCGCCGTGTTAAGCGCAATTCTCATGGATCTTTCCCGGTACGATGCGTGGACCCGCTCGGCTAATTCAACACTTTTCCTTGAAAAGTAGGATGCACTCATCGAATCCGCCGGAGCGTCAAGTATGATGTGTACACCGGGCGCAGAAAACGGGGAAAAACTCGCGAGCAGATATTCGCTGTAGCTGTTGAGGAGCTTTCCTTCATGTATATAGAAGTCCTTCATCAACATTTTTCCACCGGTCAATACATCGGGTTGTTCGGGTAGAGCCTCCAGTTCCAGGCCTCTGAACTGCATGCATGATTCAAGTGAGTGATGACGGCCATCTCCGTATGCACCGTACCAGTACATTCGTATATCAGCTGGTTGACCCGTAAGGGCTATCTGGTAGCTGTTCATGGTAATTTGTCTGGTCATATTCCCGGGTGGTGGTATTTCAACCGGGTGTGTCAGGCCAATAGCAGCAGACAGGCTGAACGGGGCCAGGCCAAGCAGTGCCAGCAAGGGCAGTTCAAAGTTGCCTGGTTTGCCTGCTTCAAACGATAATTTCTGCTGACTGCCTCTGATGATCGGAACTACCCTGTATACGAGGGCCATCGCGACAATCATCTGCCATTCCGTATGCATGGCGAGAACTAGGATGGTCCCTGAAAGTATGACGAGGCCGGACCATGAGAAGACGACTTTCCATGGCGCGAGTCTGGGACATAACAGCAACCACGGAATCCACAATGACTCCATACTCGATAACGCGATGACAAACGCAGCAGTTATCCAAACCAGGTAGGCAATCACTGTTTTTCCCGAGATGGCGTTATTTGTGTGTGTATGAGCCAGGTAAAAGAGTGATGCGATAGCCACCAGGCTGCCCCCCGGTGCAAAGATTACCGGCGCAAGCAGCGCGAGAACTAGACTAAGGTGGATTATTTCAATCCAGCGCGAACGGCCCATTCGACGAAAATCATCAATGAAGAGAAAAAGAAAAGGGATTAGCCACAGGAAGCCGAAAAAGTAATGCAGCTCCTCACTTTCCCAGGCCGGATAGAATATATATCTGTATGCGGCAATCGTAAAAATTCGCAGCATGTTGGCGATTAATGCTGCCGGAATACAGAGAATCATCCTGATGGCCAGCAGTCTGCCTGGTCTTTTATTCCGGCTTGCCCATAGCGTTACCCCCCACAGTATGATCAGTGTATTTACCCCCGAGCAATCCTGTGTCCAGGGAAGCACCACGCTACCGAGTACGATGTCAGTCCCCCGGTTTATGGCATTGATGCCAAATAATGATGCTGTTTCAGTGACCAGCGGCCGTGAAAGATACGACAGCAGTTCAGTCAGGTTGGCCAACTGAAGCAGTACAAAGATGACAGAGATAATGACCAGGTTATAAATCATTATGCTGTTGCCATGGTTTTATTCACCCAGTCCCTGACTTCGGTTTCAGCATGCCGACGTTTCAGTTCCTGGCCCCATGTTTCAGCTTGCTCCTGGTCCTGCAGCTCGACAGAGGAAAGAAACAGCAGCAGCACTGTTTCAGTTGACAGCTTGATCGGTTTGGCGGCGCTATACAGTTTTATGAGCTCATGATACTGCCGGCTTAAAAATATCTTTCGGTCACGCAGTAAGTTTCTTGCAGATTCAAGTGCAATTCTCCCCTCAGGCGTGTCATTTTTAATCGCATTCCTGATTCGATTTTCAAATTCAGCGATTTCGGAACCGTCTGCGGGTTGCCTGGCTATCTGTGCCAGCTGTGGCACAAGATCTGTCTTGGCGCGCCCCGATGAGATTGCACCAGTAAGCATTCTTGCAAGATCGACTGACAATCCCTCGTAGCTGCCGATTCTTCTGAACAGTGCTAGATCATAGCTTGCCCAACTGGCCGGATCTGATTGCAGGTAACTGGACAGCGCGTCTTCAAGGGCGCCGTTGGCGGCCAGTACGCGAGCCGTGATTAGCGCTGATGTCTGGTTCTCGTGGACGGCTTTTTCCAGCAATTCCCGGTACTTGTCATTCTCAATACCGTTGATGGCCTGGTGCAACCGGTGTGGAGCATAAAGAAAATTAGGCGGAATTCTGTCGATTTGTATTTGATTAAACACGCCCAGGGCCTGTTGCGGCTGGTTTTGCGCCAGTAGCAATAACGCCTTCAGGTACAGGGTAACCGGCGTACTCATGTCATCAACAAGCCTGGCTACACGACCGATCTCTTCAGGGCTTGTTGTTATCGTTGCTACGACCTTGCCCATGTCATTCCAGCGCATTGCACTGAGTAGTTCTGGCGTCACCCTGATTTCTGCAGCGTTAATGGGCTTGATCGGGCCCTGTTGGTCGATGGCCGTACTTTCTGAAAGCCTTGGGCCGCTGACTGCTAAAGCCAGGACCAGGGCAGCGACGGCAACAACCGCCATTATCGCCATATTACGAATTTCGCTTTTCCCGAGTTTCATTTTCCGCATACCCTTTAAGTAGTTGCTTGCCGTTTTCTTTTCGTAAACAGCAGCGCAGGTAAGGCGGCGAGCAATAGCCAGGGTGGTTCGGGAGTGCCACTCGGCGCTGCAACATCACCACCACTTGGCGTGGAACTTGTGTAAGTGATCGTCGTCGGCGCCTCTGTCAGACCTATGTCTGCATTGTCGAGCGTCTGCGCATCCGTTGATGAAAGGATTGCAAAGTCTTCAAAGCCTGCGGAATAGTCAAAGAATGACTCGTTGTCTCCGGCATTTTTTTCTGTATCAAGAAATGTTACGTTGAGCTGGGCATCAATAATTTCTCCGGTATAGCTGATATCCTGTATCTCTATCACGTCATCAAATGAAGAGAGATTGAAACCCTCGGTGGTGCTTGAGATCTCGCTACTGCCGGTTTGGCCGAAAAGCGTGTGATACTCGCTGCTTTCGGTGGACCCCTGCTCCTGGATCATGGCCGTGGTGTTGGTATAGAAAGTATTGAAGGTAAATGTTCCATCAGTGGTAGTCAGCACCAGCTCAACCTCCTTGATTGCCACACCCTGGGAGGTTGATTTTTCAAGTCCTGATGCATCCTCGTTGAGATCCACACCGAGATACATGGTGCCGTCACTCAATGCACCATCGAGCTCGCTGGCAGTCACATCCTGCATGATATCGATCGTACCGCTTCCGGACTTGATGGTATCGGTAAGAATCGTTGGTACCTCTGCTCTTGCAGTGTGCGCAAATAATGCACAGATAAGCAGCAGCAAAACGCCAGGGGCATTAAACTTGTTATGTCTAGTCATGAAAATTAACTTTATTGAGAACAGGTTCATAAGTTCTACCGCCCGGTGTTTTCGAGTCGCAGCATCCAGTACAAATCATGAGGCTGCTACAACTGACAGCGCAGCAGGATCACTATCAGCTATATCAACGTCACTGCTATGCTTTTTAGGCTCGCGTATTGATTCAGTTCGTCCATAGTCATCCTGCAGGCGGACGATATCGTCTTCGCCGAGATAGGCTCCGGACTGAATCTCGATAATCTCAAGCGGAATTTTTCCCGGATTTTTGAGGCGATGTGTGGATCCTAACGGGATATAGGTAGACTGGTTTTCACCCAGCATCAGAGTTTCCTGATCACATTCCACCATTGCAGTCCCCTTGACGACGATCCAGTGCTCCGCACGGTGATGATGTTTTTGCAGTGATAGCTTTTCACCAGGTTTCACCATGATGCGTTTGACTTTGAATCGTTCTCCTTCTTCTATGGAGTCATACCAGCCCCAGGGACGATGAACCTGGCGATGTTCGCTGGCCTCGTTGCGACCATTTGATCTGAGCGTGCCAACAATCTCCTTTACCATTTCTGCATGATCCCGACTCAGGACCAGTACACTGTCACTGGTTTCGATCACCACGGTATCTTCCACGCCAATTACGCTGACCTGCCGATGACTGGCGTACACTAGATTGTTTTCTGCATTGTTCAGCAGAACATCACCACGACATACGTTTCCTGATTCATCCTTATTGTTGAGCTCCCAGATGGTGTCCCAGGTACCGATATCACTCCAGCCCGCGTCTAACGGAACCACTGCAGCTGCAGTGGTTTTCTCCATGACTGCGTAATCAATTGAAGCGGACTTGCAACGGGTGAATGCTTCGCGGGACAGTCTGCAGAAATCGAGATCGCGGGTGCTATTAGTGATCGCCAACCTGGCCATCTCCAGTATTTCCGGAGCATGTTCTCCAAGCTCACGAATTATTGTCGATGCTCTGAACAGAAATATTCCTGCATTCCACAGGTAATCCCCGGACCGAATAAAGCCAAGCGCAGTTGAATAATCAGGTTTCTCAGTAAAGCCCAGGATGCGGTGTGCATGATTCCCCGGGAGCGCTTCACCATGCTTGATATAGCCATACCCGGTATGCGCCATGCCAGGCATGATACCAAAAGTGACCAGGTGCCCGCTTGAGGCCACAGTTCTTGCTTGCCTGACAGCCTGTTTAAAGGCATCCACATCACTGATGACATGATCTGAAGGCATAACGAGTAATTCCGGATCGTCTTCCGGCGCATTTTCAAGGGCGAGCAGGGCGGCTACCGCGATGGCTGGCGCCGTACTGCGGCCTGCCGGCTCCAGCACAATGTTGTGGCTGGTACTGTCAATCGCTTGCAGTTGATCCGCAACCGTAAAGCGATGATCTTCGTTACAGATAACCATGCAATTATCGACATCATCCAGGGAGATTGCCCTTTGGACCGATTCCTGGAAGGGGCTCAATTCCCCAATTACCGGGATAAACTGTTTTGGCCTGCTTTTGCGTGATAGTGGCCACAGACGTGAGCCATCACCGCCAGATAGAATTATAGGTATCATTGTATTTGTCCTCATGATGGTTTGATAAAAGGGAATCAGCAGGCCGATACCAGAACTGGGTCATTGATTTCCACACAGATCCCGGAATCGACCCTGATTAGCAGGTTCTGATGAATAATCGCGTTATTACACCGGGTCATGGCACCTACGTAGGTGCCGTCAAGAATAATGCTGTTTGAGATACTGGCGCCCTTGTCGATCACGACTTTCTCACCAACCACAACGTCCCCGTGCAGGGTAGCCGCTGCATCGATGCGGCTATATGAGCCGACATAGGCATTATTGCTTTGCAGGCTTTGAGTTTTGACCGTAGCCTTCGGCGAGACATACAGGCCGGCGATGTTTTGCCGTCCAGCTGGAAAGAAGTGCTGGAATTTTTCATTGAGTAACCTGAAGTTGGCATCAACGTAATTTTTTAGTGAGTCAATATTCAATACCGGAGGACTGTCTTCGGAAACTCTTGGTATCACCATTTGTTCTACATCAGTCCAGTTATCAGGCACGAGATCTGACGCCCCCGGGGGGACGATCAGTGCCACCGGCTTTGCCGAGCTGGTGATCATCATGGAGTTTTCGCAGCCGTTGTTTTCACTCAGGCTTGCGGTGATAAGACGCCAGTTAAGGTCCACCAGATATCTGCTGCCAATGACCAGCGTGTCATCAGGGTTGCGGCGTAAATCGGGGAGTTCGGATGCAAAATTGATTCTCATGCCCAACAGTGGGCCGGTATCAATTGATCTTGCCAGGCGATCGTGGTGATCCGGGGAGACCACCATTACATCCGTAATGTTGTTTCTGTGCAGCTGTTCCAGCAGGTGGACCAGAATTGGCTTGCCAACCAGCGGCAGCAGAGCGTGAGGCAAGCGCGATGTCAGCGGTTCAAGGCCGGCATCATTTGTATCGGCGAGAATAATTGCAAACATGGCTTTCTCCTTGTTAGTAAGCGCCTTTGCCGCTGATGACGGCGGGTATGGTTTTCAGCAGAAGTTTGATATCGGTTACCAGAGACTGCGTGTACAGGTAGTCTTCATCCAGGCGAACCTGCTGCGGGAATGGAATATCCGATCTGCCGCTGACCTGCCAGATGCAGGTGATCCCCGGCTTCGCATACAGGCGTACGCGCTCGTCTACGGAATAAAGTTCGACCTCGGAAGGTAATGCGGGTCTTGGCCCAACCAGCGACATGTCACCCTTGAATACATTCCACAGCTGGGGCAACTCGTCGATAGAAAATTTCCTGATAATGCGCCCGGTACGGGTGATGCGCGGGTCATGCTTCATCTTGAAAATGACTCCGCCCTCCATTTCATTAAGTGCTTCGAGTTCCGCCCTGCGTCGATCAGCATCGATATACATGGAACGGAATTTCCAGAGTTTGAACAGTCTGCCTTTGTATCCGACTCGCATCTGGGAGTAGAAAACCGGCCCCGGGCTTTCAATGCGAATGACCAGCATCACCAGTAACAGCATCGGTGAAAGCAGCAGCATGAGTATTGCGGCTGCAAGTGTATCGATGACGCGTTTGATCAACTGGCTGGCCAGGCGGCCAAGGCTCCATACCTGCCGTTTGAACTGCAGCATGCGTATCCGCGTAGCATTATGTTGTCCAAGGTCCTCGTAATAATCGAGCAGGTCAGATTCTCTGGATGGGGTTATGACGGACGGCCTCAAGACCGAGCCATTACGGGTTTTTTCTCGCCACACGCGATACAGGAATAAAAAGTTACCCACCAGGTAGCGCTGCCACATGCGACGCGGCTCCTGTATCAGGCGCCATACCCATTCCAGGCCGATTTCCCGAACCCAGACCGGTGCCCTGGATATTCTTCCGGAATAAAAATCAAACAGTCCACCAACGCCCATCATCAGTCCAGGGTCGAGCGCTTGTTGATTCTGCATGATCCAGTTCTCCTGGCGGGGCGCGCCCAGGGCAACCAGCAGGACAGTCGCGCCAGACCCGTTGATCTGACCGATGACTTCCTGTTCTTCATCGGCAGTGAAATAACCGTCCCTGGTTCCGGCGATTTTGAGCCCGGGGTACAGTTGCTGCATGTTCTCGGCGGTTGCCTCGGCGATGCCAGGCCTGGCTCCAAGCAGAAACAGACTGTGTCGCGTACCGGCCAGCCGTTCGCACAGCATAGGAAAGAGGTCTGTGCCATTTACATTGTCAGCAACACCTTGCCCATTCATTTGAACTGCCATCCTTACACCGGTGCCATCCGGGTAGACCCGATCAAGATGATTCAATGTGTTGTGATAGTCATCGTCACTGTAGGCCTTGTTCAGACAGTCAGTGTTGACAAAGCCAACCGTTGTGCGCAGATTATTTTCCAGCCCTTCATACATCCAGGTAATGGCATCTTTCATGCTGGCGTTGTGGACCCGCACACCGAAGATATGGAAGTGATCCTGTGCATCTATGCTTTTTACCGGTGAGACAAATATGGCGAGCACAGATCGTGACAGTACCGACAGGTAATACTTCAGATTCCATGTGCCGGTGTTGTTAGCCGGGTTTTCCAGGTAGGTAACGCCCAGCCTCTCGCGAAGTTGCCTGGCGGTGAACAAGCCTTTGCGTCCAGTATGGTCATTGGACTGTGCTGCGAATGTATAGCGGCCAGTCAGTACGCTGAACAAAGCGGCCAACTCATTGGTTGGAAGGCTGCTGGCAAACCGGGCGGGGAGATTGTTTTCTGCTGTCTCTACACTGGCAAGAATACGACCTTGGGTCAGCAGTGCACAAACACTATGTATCAGCAACAGCGGGCTTGTGATCACGATCATCAGGGAAGCAATCATCAGGTCAAGCGATCGCTGACCTCTTGCTTCCGCCCCAGTACTGAGGTTATGGCCCACGCTAGACGCTGTACCTTCAGCTGAAACAGTTTGCGTATGGTTGTTCATTGATTACTCCTTCGAACGTTGTATAGGAAGGTGTTATCAAGAACAGTGCCAACTTGTACATGCTGCGGATTGGCACACAGATATTTTTAAAAAAAACACTATAAATCAGTCAGTTAATATGGTTTGGCGCTTGCAGGCTTATTTTTAATCCTGGACCAAAGGCCTGTGCACGCTTTAAAGATATGCTGAATGTCCGCTGACTTCGCAGAATGATTTGCAATTTGCATATGTCCGCACCTCTGTATTCGCAGGATGGGAAGATGGCCGTTTCTGCATAACGGCACAAGTAGATACGGGCGCATTAATCTGCCTGTTTGGCGGCTATACAGGATATTGCCAGCGGAATTCTGGATTTAGGCATGCATATTGCTGAAGGAGATCAAGCCATGACTTTTTTTGGAATATGGAACTTAAACATTACATTTTTCTGGCCATGACATTTGCATTCATTCCGGTTGCAAGCTGGTTTGGTATGCGTTTTGTGTGGGCAGAGAAAATTCTCGTTGCAGGTGCTTTTTTCTCAACGTCATATCTGGTGGATATCAATATTCTTTCAATGGAGGAATATAGAGGTGACACAAGGGGCTTTGAGTTCGGCGTTACCGACTGGATGATTATATCCCTGGCACTGGTTATGTTGTTTTCACCCCGCTGGAGGAACAAACGGCCAGACTTTATGCCACCCAATATGGTGCCTATGGTTCTATATCTGTTACTGGCCATACTCACGCTATTTGTCAGTTATGTTCCTGTCTACGGTGCATTCGGGTTATCGAAAATACTGAGGGCTTTCCTGGTCTACTGGGTGGCATACAACTACCTGAGAACAGAAAAAGATCTCAGGTTCTTTCTTCTCATACTGGTTGCGATCGTTTCCTTTGAATTCATGCTTGTTATTTACCAGCGTCTTATCGGTATCTATCGGGCCCACGGCACAATGCCGCATTCGAATACCCTGGCCGTGTACATGAACATGATCAACATGATCTTCCTTTCAATGGTTATTAACGACAAAAGCCGTGGTCTCATCCGGCTGTGCTACTGGGCGGCACTAGGTATGGGCACTCTGATTGTGTTGGCAACCTTTTCCCGGGGAGCGCTGGCAGTAATGGCAGTGTGTTACATGCTTGTTGTTACATTATCAATGTATGATCGAATTAGTATGTCCAAGCTGAAAATGCTTGCCATTATGGGCTTAGCTATATTACCCATAATCATCAAGGTTGCGCCTTCAATAATTGAACGCTTTGAAAGCGCTCCGGTTAATGCGGAACTCAGCAGGCACCAGGCCAATGACGCTGCGATTGCGATGGCGAATTCCGGTTGGCTGGGCATAGGAATCAATAACTATTCTCACGCTGTCAATAATACGGACTTTTCCCGTTATGTACCTCTGGAAATAGATCGGGGTATTGTTCACAACGTTTATCTGCTGCATGCAGCGGAAATGGGGTGGATAGGGCTGGTGGTGTTCCTGTTGCTCATTGGCAGGTTTATCTGGCTAGCGTTGGGCATCACGATTAAACGTGAAAATAACATTGTTTCTCACATTGCGATCGGAATACTTGCATCGATGCTGGCGCTCTGGTTGCAGTCCAGCCTTGAGTGGGCCTTCAGGCAAACGTATATCGTCGTTGAATATTTTATGTTGGCAGGCTTCCTGGCTGCGCTACCCCGTGTAAGAAAAAAAATGCGGGCAAGGAGCCCGCAAAAACGCCTGGTATTCATGGCGCAAGGCAAAGTCAGAAGCCGTCTAACCAAACCCTGGCAACAACAGCCAGCTTACTGAGACCACATCGGTCCCTGGACATAAACGAGGAATATTATGCCAAGTAAAAATCCCAAAGTGGCCATTATCATGCGCTCATACAATGACCGGTCTGTTATTCGGCAGACGCTTGAAATGCTGGAAAAGCAAACTTACCGGGATTACCAGTTATGGAACTTTGATTCAACTTCGTCAGATGGAACACTTGAAATCATACGCGAGTTCAATCACCCGGATCGTATTCGACTAAATAGCTCCAAAACCTACAATCCCGGTAAAGTGTTGAATGAAGCAGTCAGTACTGTTGAATCAGAGATTATTGTTTTCCTGAACTCCGATGCAACGCCAACTGACGAGCGTTGGCTGGAAAACCTCATTCGCCCACTTGATGATCCTGGTATTGGCGCAGTTTATGGCAGGCAGGTGGCACGCCAGGATTGCAGGAGCTTGTTTATCAAGGATACCGAGCGCGCTTTTGGTGATGGTTCCGAGGCAGCTCGCTGGGTTCACTTCTTTTCCATGGCAAATTCTGCTGCCCGTCGCAGCGTTCTGGCGCGCTATCCCTTTGAAACGAACATCCAGTACTCGGAGGATATCGAATGGTCCTATCGTCTGCGCCTCGATGGCTATCGTATACATTATGTTGCAAAGGCTGCGGCCATGCATTCGCATAATTACAGCCTGAAGCAGTCCTACCGGCGTCACTTTGGTGAGGGAACTGCTGATGCCTGGATTTTCAGGCGGGGTGAGATGGACCAACGATGGCCGAGGACCTTTCTGTTGCCATTCCTGATGGAGATCGTCCGTGACGTGCGCTGGGCGCTCAGCACACGATCACTGGATGCAGTGATACATAGTGTGCCACTCAGGTTTGTGCAGAAATGGGCAAGATGGCGCGGACTAAAACATGGGCAGCTTGCGCTTGCCGGCGCTTGAGCGGAGTTACCAATGAATACAAAAATACATACCCATGATGGCTGTGCTGCTGCAGAGCGGAGAATTGCCCGGGACCAGCAAATTATTTCCAGTTATCTTACCAGTGCCGTTGATAAACGCCTGTTTCATGCCCTGGTATTGATTGGTGGTTATGGACGGGGAGAGGGTGGATATTACTGGAAGGATGGTAAGCCCTATCCATACAATGACTACGATTACTTCCTGGTGGTCAAGGGCGCGTCACGGCGTGCTGCGAGAAAGCTGCAAAAACAACTTCAACCCCTGGCACACCAGCTGCACAGGCTGGTCGATGTCGAGGTCGATGTTGCAGTTTTACGCCTGGAAGACATAGCCAGCCTGCCATTTACCCTGATGCACTCCGAGATGCAGTGGGGCCATCAGGTTATCGCTGGAGATATTAATGTTCTGGCCAGCATGCCACCAATGCCCTGGCAAACACTGCCTGCGGGCGAGTTTACACGGCTGATGAATAACCGTGGCAGCCTGCTATTGATGAACAGGCAAGTGCTCGATGAAACCGGGGATGTAGCAGCACATGAGACCGAACAGTTTTACCGTTATATATTCAAGGCAGTTCTGGCTTGTGGAGACACATGGCTTGCGATGCATGATCGTTATCATCCGTCATATCATGAGAAATTGGACCGGCTGGAACAAATGTCCATATACCCTGTAGAGAACTTCATGATCCTGTATCGGGAGGCAGTTCGATACAAGTTTAACCCTGTGCCGGAAAAGTATGCTGATGAAGACCCGGTGAACTGGCAAGACAGGACGGTTTCCTGCTGGCTTGAGACACTCAGGAAATTTGAATCGAACAGGCTGGGATATGATATTGGTGATTGGCAGCAGTATGCATCTATAGAAATCAGCAAAGGACAGTCTGAGTCAGAAAACGCACTGAAAAACATACTGATTACCATCCGGGATTTTGGGTTGATGCATACAATGACACATCTGTTTATCGCTCGCAGGTATCCACGTGAGCGCATGATTGGAATACTGCCATCATTATTGTTGCAGCAATCGTCAAAAGGAAATAGCCCGGCAGACCTGCCAGCATTGCTGGGTCAGAAAACACAACTTACAGTTGACCAGCTAACCGGGCATTATTTTATTGCATGGCCACGCTACGCCTGATCGCGGGCAGAAATTTATTTTGTAGACTAGCTAGTTTTGTTTCAGTAGCGCCAACCCTATCGCGGTACGTGCATATTCAGCGACAGTCGGCTCTGACATAGGTGGCAGTGGCGTGGCATCGATATAGCGCCTTAACGCAGGGTAGGTTATTTGGGCATTACCTTCCTTTTCGGCGCTGTCGGAGCGCTGCTCAAGCGGAACATAAGTACTGTTGACCTTGCGCGTTGAGTTCCATAAAGCGGGGAGATGATAATGTGGTCCATTGACCGGGATGCCGGTTAATGGCCTATTAAGCCCGCTGAACTGACTTAATTTTGATAACGGGTATTTTGGTGAACGTGAGCCGATACCAGTTATGTATGAAATGGATTGCGGATTGGTTCCAAGCTGGGGGTTGCTCATTTGCATGGCATAATCCAGGTAGACCTGTTTTTTGGTTAGTGCGTAAGCCTGCAGGAGTGGCAGGATAGCCCGGGTAGAATGGGCAAAGGACCCCCAACCGGTAAAGCGCAAGTCGTGATGCATTGGCGCAAGGTAGGGGTGGTTGTCAGTCATCCTTATTAACCAGTCAGCCGAGGAAAGCAGTATTTTTCTGACCTGTTCACTCGTATGCTCGTCTACCGGTTTACCTTCATGCTCGGCCATCACGAGTGCCCAGCAAGCGGCGAGCAGTTGATCCTTGAAGCTGGTCAAAGCTGTCGGGTCTACTTGGATCTTGTTGAACAAGGCAACAAACGCCTGCATGTAGCGAGCATTGCCGGTCAAGCGATATAGCTCCCCGGCTGCCCACAGCCGATTATCGATCGACGACTTGTCAGGGTATTCTCCCGCATGCACACCGTGTGGATTTACATATCGATCGCCTTCTTCGGGCCATGATGGTTGATGCGTTATAAAGTCCCAGGCCAGTTCGGCCTGTGTGACTAAATCCTGTGTGCCCAGGTCCGTAACGGTCTCAAGCATGCGGGCATGGATCGCCAGCGTCGCAGCAAACGATGCGGTGGCGTGCGTGGTTTTTTCAAACAAATAGCGAGGCGTCTCAACATCCTGTGGTAATTGTGTATCCCAGTTAACGGGTACCAGTCGCGAGTACACACCGCCGTCGCCTGGATCCTGCATGGCCCGCATCCATTGCATACCCCATTCCAGTTCGTCAATAAAATCGGATTGTCCGTTACCACTTTCCGGCAGGCCCATGTCATCATTATTCATGACATTCGCAGACAAATCATAACCCACAGAGAACGCGTGCCAGACCGGAGCTGCATTAACGACATACTGTCCATAGTCGCCTGCATCAAACCAGCCACCGCTGATGTTGATTTTGTCGCCGGGATTCTTTTCGTAGTCAAATGGTGAACGTTTAATCGCAGGGTGCACGATCCCGTTGAGCGAAGAAGGTATTCCGGACGGACGCGAAAAACCTCTGTCTGAATATTTTTCCAGTATCGGGATTGAGTTTCTCGAGTGATAGAACAGTCGAAAAACATGTCGAGATACTGCACGATAGACATCGTGATTGATGGAAAAGCTATGAGAGATACCCACCCCGGGCGCACTGAGATAATAATCTCCGGGGCGCTGAACTGAAGTAAAGTCAGCATGATAAACGCGGTTACCGCTCCATTCGTCATGCTTGGATACAAGGCTTAGTGGCCGCCTGAGTATGATTTTTCCGCTAGCCTGATCGATGATCTCAAAGTGAGATGACGCAACCGGCATCGGGCCGGCAGTGCCTAGCCAGTTACCGATTATGCCAACCTTGCGGCTGACCGGGAGATAACCAACCTGGTTTACCTGTATGCTCGGTGATATGAACTTATCACTGAACGTGAAATTTATGGCCAGCCCTGGCTTGTCTTTCACATGTAGTCGATAGCTTTTATTGTGCTTCATCGCTATCGGAAAATGCAGGTGGATGCGCTGCTCTGTAAGAGGGTATTCTGTCGTCCGGGTAAAGCCAACAACAGTTCGGGACTCTCCCGCTAACGAGGCTGTGACAGGTGACGGGGTGCCTTCATGACTTACTTCACTTAACAGGTAATTTGTAAGTGGCACTTCAATGGGGAGATCGCCATTAAATGCCACCATCAACGCATTGGCAGAAAGCAATTGGAGGTAAAGTATACTGTTCCTGTCACTCCCGGAGTAACATCCAAGAAATGGCTCACAGTCCGCGACGGGGGATGTGATCCCGGAACCAAGCTTGATGTCATGTAGTCTCACTACTGCGTTACCATTTGCAGTAGCGAGGTAGGACCATATGCCTGTGAACGTACAGACTATTGCGAAGGCAGCCAGGCGAGCAACAGACATATGGAGGCCGATAGTATTGGGTTAACTTGAAGTAAAAAGATTACCTTGCAGCGCGCTGATTGTTGGCAGAATCTTGCTCATCATACGAGAAAACGAGGTCAGCCCGGTAGGCGGCACATAAATGACATCACCGGCTTGCAGTGCAATCTCGCGAGCGTTCCCTTTCAGTACCTCTTTAAAATCTATCTCGATGATAGTCGGGTTATGCAATGCACCGCGAAGTATATGGATGCGACTCAGGTCCGCATCAGGGGTGAATCCTTCCGCCTGTGCCAGCGTGCGCGACATCGGCATATTCTCCCGGAAGGCGAACAGCATCGGCTTCCTGACTTCACCCAGTATGTATACTTCCTTGGCCAGGCCAGAAGGTATATAGATGTAATCACCGGCCTGAAGCGAGACGTTGTAGCGTAAATCTCCCTGCCGTATCAGCTTGACAAAATCCACTGGTAGTACCTGGCCATCACGCGCTATATAGGCATGGGTGAGGTCAGCCAGTTCCACAGATGTAGCTCGAAACTGTCCCTTGTTTAATCCACCAGCTGATGCAAGTGCATCGGTTATGCTGACATTTGTTTTAAGAGGATATACACCGGGTTTAACCACCTCGCCGAATATTGTGTATTGCTGGCTGTTAAACTCCTGGACGATTACGGATACTTTAGGTGCCAGCATGTATTGCGCCAGCCTTTTTGTCAGTGTATCTGCCAGATCTGCAACTGTAAGACCTTCGGCTTGAACATCGCCAACAAGTGGAAACGAAATTTTCCCATCAGGTCGAACTGGGATGCCCCTGATAGTCAAATCGGGTTCATCATATACCGATACATTGAGAATATCTCCACGCCCCAATGTTGGTACATTCTGCTGGCTTTTTTTCAGTCGCTCCAGTTCCTTCAGCTGATCCTCTGAAGACCGCACAGGTTGAGTTACCTCTACATTATTTGCAGTCTGCTGGATGACGGGCACCTGTTCCTGGCTGACGTCATTGTTGAAGCTTGGTACAGTGATACAGCCATTCAAAAAGACGGTAATAGCTAGTGTTAATAAGGTATGACGTATGTTAAGCATTGGCGGAAACCTCGTATGAATATTGATATTTGTGATAATTCGATTCGTTAAGTTCATTGCTGATAGACATGCGTGCTGGTGCGACGTCATTGACAATCATGCCGAGACAATTGATGCCTCTTTTTTGCAGTTGATCCAGATACTGCTTGATATCTTTTCGGCGCGTGTGGCCGCTTCTTGTAACAATAATGGCGCGACCAATCAGCGATGCCTGTTCCAGTGATACTTCAAGCCCCAGTGCTGGCGGAAGCTCAATGAAAGAAAAACTGTCATGGAAGTGCCTTGATATGAGGGCCTTGAGGTTTACCTGGCCGAGCTTGAGCAGGCCACTACTGTCCTTGATATCTGCGCCTGCATTGATGACGCTGATATGTGCTGTGTCATCCTGTTGAGCGACTGGTTCTGTGCCTTGCGTGAGGTATTCATATAATCCAGGCACCTGCTGTTTCGTCATGTCAAGTTTAGTGTCTGGACGGCGGCCAGCGTTGGCTCTTAGATCTGCATCAAGCAACAGGATCTTTTGCCCCTTTATTGATCGGGTCAATGCCAGATTTGCAGCTGCGGCAGATCTGCCCGATCCAGGCTCCAGGCTGAGTATGGCGATAGGGGCATATTTGTCCGCCGGATCGATTGCGTCAATCTCATTGACAAAGCTTCTATAGCGATTCGCAAGTGGGCTGATCGGATTGTTGACATCGATGACAGGTACTTGCTCTTTATCATGTGCCACTTCAAGTATGGCATCTGACGATACCAGCTTGTCCAGGTCGCGCGACGAGCGAATGAATGGGTCCAGGAATTCTCTTGATATTGCATAAAGAAAACCACTCATCAGTCCCATAAACAATGCAGCAATGGCCAGTAGTCTTCTACCGGAAGGTAAAGGGTCTACCGGCGGGATGGCGTATTCAACCACATCGAATATCGCGTCATTGCGTTGCATTGCCAGTCGTGTCTCTTCAACGCGTCGCGCCAGGTGATTTTCAAGATCAAGCATTCCATCAAGCTGGGTTTTCAACATCAGGTAATCCCTGTCCCATGCTCCAAGGACGGATAGCTTGTTTTTCATTTCGCCCAGCGTATTGTTCAGTGCCTTGGCCTGTGCCTCTCGCATCTGGATTTCGTCGGCCAGTTCCTGCTGGCGAAGTTCCATTTCTTCACGCTTGGTATTATTGGTGTAGGTGTTTTCTGGAACCTGTTCATCTTTGCTTTGCTCAATCAGCTTGCTGAGCGCATCGATGCGTTCGCGGAGCTTTATTACCTTCGGATTCTTTTCTGTGTATTTACTGAGGGCATCTCGCAGTTCCCATTCATACTCTGCGAGACGGGATTTAAGCGGGCTGCGAAAGATCGTGTAGGTAATTACCTTGTCAGGCTCATCGACAAGAGCCTCTTGCAGTCGTATCTTTGCTTCACGTAATGCATCTGCCTCCGCGATTCGGGAATTGTATTCGCCCTGAAGCCGGGACATCTCTTCGAGTATTACTTTGGTTTCGGTGTCCAGATCTGAAATATTGTTTTTCTGCTTGAACTCCATGACACGCGCCGCAAGCTTTCCGGCCTGGTCCCTGGTGGTACTGAGCTGAGCGCTATAGTATTCGTGTGCGGCTTTGGCATCATCGCGCAGCAGGCGACGGGTGCGGTCAATAAACGTCTGTGAAACCAGGTTGGCAAGTTTTGCGGCCATATCTGAGTCGTCCCATGTCATCTTGATATTGATGATCTTGGAATCTTTTCCGATAGCAACATCTATGGCGGTGGCCAGGGTGGTCAGGCTGACACCAAGATTTGCTTTCTGTCTTATCCGGTCCAGTGAGCTGGGTAACTTTAACGTATCAAGCAGTGTTGACAGGTTGTATTCCTGAAATTTGAATGGGTTACGCTCGGCCAGTGTAAGGTTATCCTGGTGGTCACGTTTAATCAGCGTGGTAGAGGCCTGCCAGTTTCTGGACATACCAAACAGAATGAACATCAGGATGAGGCCAGTCACGGTTACCATGATTGCAAGCGACTGCCAGCGTCGTTCCCAGATGCCGGTTATATACCGATGGATGTCTATGTTGAGTTGATTTTCGGCCTCATCCGTATCCTGGTACTCGATATCAGGCATTACCGGGTGAAAAGTGCCAGCGGCATTCGTGTTGCTGGTTGTCGCCGGCGAAACATCCCATTCCGGATTGTCGCTGGCGGGTTGATATTTCCCTATGTCGTTTGAAGCGTTCATCAGTGTGCCCGTTTATAACAACATGCCCGCAGTCTCATGCCCGGATCGATTATGCGTATACAAGTTGATGGCATGATCAAGACTGATGTTATCAAGACCCTGCGCATTATCCTGTGCAAACCTAATCGCATGGTTAAAGATCACATTGATAATTCTTGGATTGCCCTTTGCTGTTTCATACATGTGATCAAGAATCTCGGTGCTAAATGGCAGGGGTTGATCCCAGCCTGACAGTTTTAATCTGTGTGCGACGTAGTCGTCCTGGGCTTGCCGGGGCAGGCTGGCCAGTCTCTTTTTGATGGCGATGCGCTGGTCTATGCCGGGGATATGACTGGTGATCGCACCAACGTCTGCAGACGCAAAGAAAGCTATGGTTAGCAGCTGCTGGTGTTCCATTGAGATATTGGTTAATGCTGTAACGTTCTTGAGAGTGGTCACATCCATGTCCTGGGCTTCGTCGATAAAAATGGCCAGGTGTTTCCCACTGGATTCAACGTGAGTACGTAATAGTTGCTTGAATGTCGACAGGCGGCTATAGCGATCGGCCAGTTCCTGTGAAGTGACACGCACACGGCGGATCTGGCTAATGATTTCAAGTAACATACCGTCAAAATCAAGCAAAGAGTTTTCAATACTGACCCTGACATAACGCTGTGGATCGAGCGTGTTGAACAGCAGCGTCCTGATGAGTGTTTTGCCGGTACCTGCATCACCGGTTAATTGGCCCATGCCCAGGTTTCTTTCCTGGAAGAGATAATTCATGGCAGCATATGCTTGTTCATGTTCCTCTGCCGGGTAATAACAGCGAGTGTCCCGGACGAGCTCGAAAGGTCGGGATGCCAGCATGGCCAGGGGTATTTCCCTGTTGCGCAGCCGCGTAACGGTGTTATTAGGGGAAGTGTTAATGGCTGAAGACATGTTGTAGTACTTGCTTATCTGCGGTTGGCTATTGCATCGCGGACAACCCCGTCTGCAGATCGCACGAGAAGCGCAAACAGGTCAGCACCGGCATAAAGTTCGGATAGACTCTTGTCGGACACAAAGCCCGTGAAGCGCACGCAATCCTCGACCCCGTATTCATGGGCAGCCGCGTAAGTCGTATCGGTTCCATACCCGGGGCTCCCGGACAACGCCAGCTTGTGCGGGATTCCCGTTTTTTGTTTCAGATCGGCAAAGGCTTTGTCTACGGTCATGTGTTGCGATGACATATCAATTACTCTCAGTGGTTTGGTGTTACTTGTATATACACCAGAGCAAGGGCTGTGCCAGTTTTCCGAAGTAATTAAAAAGCCCATAAAATCAATCAGATGCAGGAATATTTAGGGTTACATCGGCAGGGATTTCCAACTGGTTTGCAAATTGAGAATTTCGTTTTTTGCAAATTGAGAATCTATTAAGCAATTTGCGAAATAATTGCCTTATAAATTCAGATGCATGGTCAGGATACTCTTGAAACGCAGCTCAATCGTGTTCGCGCAATAATCAGCTTGATCTTCTGTTTCAACGTGCCAAGCAATAACGCATAGAAAAGGATGGCTACCCATGTGTCAGTATGGTGCTTGTAATTTCTGTGTTGCTGGCTGAAGCTATACCGGCCTCCTGACCTATCTGCAGTTGGCTACTGCGTGGCTATTTTCGGCGTTTACCAGGTTTAACACGGCATGTGTCTGCCTGGCGGCATCATCCCAGCTGAACAGTTTTGCCTGGCGCAAGCCTTTTTGTACCAGCTGTTTGCGCAAGGCCTGGTCTTCAATCAGCATCTGCAGACTGTCAGCGATGGCCTCAGTATTTTCCGGATCAAACAATAAGCCTGCATCACGCACAACCTCGGGCATGCTGGCCACGCGGGAAGCGCAAACCGGCGTGCCGGCGGCCATTGCCTCCAGTAACGGAATACCAAATCCCTCGAATAGGGACGGGAAGGCAAACAGGTCGGCACCGGCATAAAGTCGGGGCAGATCCTCATCGGCTACAAAGCCGGTGAAGTAGACGGAATCCTCGATCCCGTACTCATGGGCAGCTGCGTAGATCGTATCCGCTCCATACCATGGGCTTCCGGACAACACCAGC
Source organism: Gammaproteobacteria bacterium (assembly GCA_041572715.1). GTDB lineage: Bacteria > Pseudomonadota > Gammaproteobacteria > JAJDYQ01 > JAJDYQ01 > JAJDYQ01. Next base: position 7,965 of record JBFFRZ010000001.1, on the reverse strand, counting down.
TTATGCGGGATGCCCGTTTTCTGCTTAAGATCGGCAAAGGCTTTCAACAGGCCTACATGGTTTTTCCCGGGATGTTCCAGTCTTGCGGTATATAGAATGTATGGTCCCTCGATCCCGTATTTCTGACGCGCCAGTTTCTGGCCTTTTGTGCGCAGAGTGGGCGAATAGCGATCAAGGTCGGCGCCGTTATAGACGACTTCAATGGAGGCATCATCGACATGTGCATGATTGGTCAGGTCCCTGCGCGTAGAGTGACTTACAGAAATCACATGTGTCAGTTTGCGCATCATTGCCGGGAGCAGCCGGGTTGCATAAACCATCCGAAAGGCATCGTATTTGCCGGGTATGTGCAACTGGGAAAGATCATGCACCGTTCCCACACTGGGTATTCCGTACCACCATGAGAGTCTGCGGTTGGCTGCTGGCATGAATACGATATCGCATTGATGACGCGCCAGTGCCAGTGGCAGGATCAGAGCATGCCAGAGAATATTGATCACCGGTTTTGACACCCAGTCGGCAACCGTAACGATTTTCACCCGCGGATGATCCAGCTCGAAGAAGTTCCGGTCACTCTTTGACATGAACAGAACATACTCGTCCTCTTCAGACAGCCCTGGCAACCGCTTGAATATGTGTTTCATGTACTGGCTAATTCCGGACTTTCCGCCATCACCTGCAAATGCTGATATGCCTACTTTCATAAAATACCTTCCATTTCCTGCTTCATCCTGTCCAGGTAAGAAGCGTGTGAAAAAAATTGTTCGACTCTTGCAACACCGTTGCGACCAAACTGCTCGGCCATATTCCTGTTATCGAGAAAGCCACCAATTGCCATAGCCATTGATTGCAGGTCTCCGTTGGTAACCAACATGCCAGTGGATTCATGCCTGAGCCAGTCTGATATCCCACCATTGTCAAAAGCCACGACGGGTCTGCCTCTTGCCATGGCTTCTATACCAACCATGCCAAATGGCTCGGGCCAGCGAGATGGCACGACAACAACGCGTGCGGCATGGTAAAAGCTCTCCAGCTCTTCATGTGGTACACGACCCGCGAATGTAACCCTGGATTCAATACCCAGCCTGGCAGCAAGCTGCCTGCATTCATTCATGTGGTTGCCATCACCGACGATGGTGGTATGCCAGTCACCTGTTAAATGCACGAGTGCCTTTAATAACAGGTCTACGCCCTTGCCACGGATCACCTGGCCAACATAGAGAATTTCGCGATTATCTTCGACGGGTTGAAAAGCGGGGGAGATCAGGGCAAAGGGTACCGGGTGTATGACATTGATGCGTTCGGCATCGATGCCATTCATTACCAGTTCATCCTTCATGAACTGGCTGTTGGCAAGGTAGCGTCTGAGGCCTTCACCTGCGCTAATCTGTTTTCTGACATCGCCGGTTCCCTTGAGCGTGATCGGCAGAAGTGAGTCGCTCCTGTTTCGTTGTATACAGCAGAGGTGCTGATAACAGGAAAGACCTGCCGGTTTTGTGCATACCTTGTGGCTGATCGGAAAGTATTTGTGTGAACGCGGGCAAACGATATCGTGATCATGCACCATTTGTGCAGTCGGCTTTTTGTTCGTTAGTGAGCTGATCAGCCCGGCATCCGACACCTTGTGCACCAGGACCGCATCTGGATCAAACTCGTCGATAATCGAGCTATCCGATGCAGTCATGTCGAATGCCTGTTTAAAATTGTCATCACTATCCCGGTTCTGATACAGCAGTGCCTGCTCCCAGCCATTTGCAGAAAGACCGCGTGCCGTATCAAACAATATTTGTTCAACACCACCGTGAAAGTGCGCATTCTCATGTACATGCAGGATTCTCATTGCACTATCTCCTGACATCCAGGTAAATGGATTCGAGTCGGCTGGCTACCTGCGACCAGTCGTAATCTGTCGCCGCTTTTGTCTTGCCATTATCGGCCAGGCTTTTGGCGTATTCGTGGTCGGCCAGCAGGCGATCGATAGCGGTCACGAATGTGTTCGTATCAGAAGGATCTGCATGCAGGATATTGGTTTCGTTTTCTGTAAATGAAGGGATACCACCTATACCGGAGGCAACTACCGGTAAGCCTGCTGCCCAGGCTTCCAGGATGACGATGCCAAATGGCTCATGCAGCGAAGGCAGGCAGAATACGTCTGCTGCATGGTATGCATTGACGAGTTCCTGGCTACCCGCGGGTTGCCCCTCAAGTATGGTTACGTGATCGTGTAATCCAAGGTCATCGATTCTTGCTTTCAGTTTCTGCTCATAGGATGCAACAGTAACCGGACCCATAATGACCAGGTGCAGGTCCCTGTGTGTCTCAATCAGCCTGGCCAGTGCATCAACCAGTAGCAGCTGGTTTTTCTGGTAATCAATACGACTGACACACAGCAGTACAGGCGCATGCTCCGCTATGTTATGAGCAGCGCGAAAGCCTTTGCCGTCACCATTTTCGAAGCGTCTGACGTCTACGCCGTTCGGCACCCAATCAACACGCTTGTGCGGGTAGCGCGACTGAACCGCCTGTTGTTCATCCTGGCCAACACAAATGATCGCATCTGCATCATCGAGCACGCGACGTGCCCCCAGCATGGCACCAAAAACGCGCCCCCATTCGAGTGTTCCCTGCAAAGGCGAAAGCATTTGTTCCATCTCCTGCTCGGGTATCTTGAACATGCCGCCATGCAGGGTAATCACATAAGGCAAACCCCTGCGTCGTGCGGCGGTTCTTACAATGCCACCCAGGCGTTTGCCGCTATGCGCATGAAACACGTCAACACCAGGTGTTTTTAATAGATTACGCAGCATGGATAATGAAAGAATGTTGCCTCCCTTCCTGTCCATGTCGAGCCGCGCGTCATCACTCAATCCAAAAAATGGATAGGTATAGTTATGGCGAAATACTTCAACACCGTTGAGGTTTTCATGCGGGTTATCGCAAAGTGCAGTGGTTGTATGTATTTCACACCGGTGTCCTGACCTGGTCAAAGCACGGCTCGATTCAAGAATCATGGTTTCTGTACCGCCCCACTCATTGGCAACAAATCGTCTTGGCACCTGGATAACATGCAGTGAGTCAGGTTTTTGGTCATACATGTCATTCACTGGTTCATTATTCGCTGTCTGTATTGTGGGTGACATGTCGTTACGCCTGTACTGAAACTGCCCGAGGTTGCAGGTCAGTAACGTTGTTGACTGATTCGAAATCTCGTTTGCGAATGACTTTTGCCGGTGTTCCAACGGCGACGGACCAGGGCGGTATATCATGGGTAACGACTGCGCCGGCACCGATGATGCTGCCTTTGCCGACACGCACTCCCTGCAGGATGATAGAACCGATCCCTAGCCATACATCGTCCTCAATAGTTACAGGGGCCGTATAAATATCTTGATCACTCATGGGTCTGCTGGTGTCACCGGAATGGTGAGACACGGTATTGATCGCGCAGTGGCTTGCAATCATGACATCCTTGCCAATACTTACTCCGCCATTGCCATAAATCAGTGAGAATGGCCCCAGCCAGCTGCGGTCATCGATAGATATGCTGCCGTTATTGGCGTTGAGCAGTGTGTTTTCCAGCAGTGACACACGGTTACCCAATGTGATGCCTGGATGCTTGCTGGTATTGGCTCTCAGCAGAGCGTGTCTTGCAATACGGCATGCCTGACCAATATGAATGTTAGCGGGATATTCAAAAACCGAGCCGGGTTGTAAATCACATTCACTACCCAGTGTTGCCAGGCGCTTTTGCCAGTAGAACATACGTGGAGCGGAAGCATACCGACGCAAGGCCTTTCTTAAACTACGCATGAGTAGTCTCCTCTGTCAGTGGCAATGATTGGCTACGAGACTTGACGCGCATAGCGAAGTCATGGATAAATTTTCGTTCCATACGGGTCAGGCCAATCGTGATGAAGATTATGATGAATACACTCGCTGCAACTGCGCTTTGCACCAGCAGTATCAACAGGCTGGAGGCAGGCATAAGATGGCCGAGTATATCGGCTACCAGTAACATCGGAATGGCAGCAATGAAACAAGGAACAAGGTCAGTGAATACTTCGCCGAGCCTTACACCCTGCTGTTTGCAGGCAAGGGGTAATAGCAATCCGAACTCGACCAGCACTGCCGAAATCAGCATGGCCAGCGCGGCACCGATGATGCCGAATTCCGGAATCAACATGAGGGATAACAGCACATGCACCGCGGCTGAAGCGAGCATGATCCCGGCGACACCGCGATGGCCGCCCGACATGCCCAGCACGTTGGAAGCGTTCATGTGTAATGTTGAGAACAGGACAGCCAGCAGGATGATACGTAAAGGCAGCGCCGCATCGAGCAGGTCCTCTCCAACCCAGATAACCACCAGTGTTTCTGCATGAAAAATTCCCAGCCCGATGAGCATAGTGGCAATCCCGGCCAATATCCTGGTTGCGTCTACCAGGCTGGCCCTGACGGTATGCCGGTCGCCGCTGCCGTTAGACTGTGAAATCAGTGGCATAATGGCATTGGAAAATTGCTTGTTGAGTAAATAGGCGTATTCACCAATACGGGCGGCTATCGCAAACGCGGCAACCGCGGTGAGTGGCAGGAAGGACTTGATAATAAGGACATCGCTACGCAGGATCAGCAACATGGCGATGTTGGCCAGCAGAAAGTAAAAGGCCATGGGTAATAATTCACGCAGTCTTTCCCAGCGCAGCAGCGCCGGTTTAATCGTCAGTTCAGGCAGTATGCGAAAGGCTATCGGCGCCAGCATCAGTGGCACTGCTACCAGTATGCTGGCATAGGCAATGGCCAATCCGTATATATCCAGGCCCAGTTCAAGCATTAGGATTATGAGGACTGCGTTGAGGACGACGCCAATGATCTCGGCAACATTAACCATGTCGAATCGCCCGGCACCCACCAGCATGGTTTTAAATAAAGTGAGTGGCAGCGCAAATGCCAGGCACAGGCCGATAATCTGCATGGCGAAGACGTAATCGCTAGCGTCCTGATCCGCAAGGTCCAGCAAAGAAACGACCTGTTCAGCGACCAGGAAAACCGTTGTCGCGCAGATAATCCCGAGTGCGGAATAAACCACCATCAGGCTGGACAGTGCTTCATTTCGAGCTCGATGGTCACCGTTGCCCGTGCGTTCCGCGACATACTTCACGGTTGCTGTGCTCAACCCCATATCCAGCAGCGCCAGCACGCCAGCCGAAGCAAGACATAATGACCAGAGCCCGAAGCGGTCTATTCCAATCTGTTCCAGGATGTAGGGGGTCAGCATGACCACGACCACGATACTGGCCAGGAAACGGAAATAACTGCTTGCGATGTTAATGATCAGGCGCATGCTTTTTCCAGACTGATGTCTGTCATTACGCCTGCTTCATAGCTCATCAGGTCAAAAAGGTCGGTTAGGCTGTTAACCGGCAGCTCTGTTTCAACGTTGGCTAACAGGGCCGCATCAGAATCCGGGTGATCAGGGTGATAGCCATGCATACCAGTGATGGTTTTCAACCCCATATGGCTGGGAACGATGATCTTGCCTGGATCCAGCAGGTAAATCATTTCACCAAACTGTTTGCCTTCAAAATCACACCCGAGTTGAGCCAGTTCCTTATCACCAAGTATGCGGCCATCTTCCTGAGCAGACAGAGTCTCGCGAATCAGGTTTCTGGCCCTGTAATTATGAAACCAGAAGCGAGCCATGGTGGAATCGTAAACAGCGACATAATCCTCGCCGTATGTCAGTGGCAGTGACTCGATACTGGTCATCAGGTCAATATCCTGTTCGACGGTCGCCATGCCGTGGTCCGAACAGACGAACAGGCGAACTTCATCATAGTGTTCGCGGGCATGGGCAAGCAGGTCATGCAACTGTTGTTCATACCAGGCGAGCTTGGTATCCACTTTCGGGCTATGCTTGCCGACTTGATGTAACAGGCTGTCCATGGATGCCATGTAGAGAAATGCAAAACGCGCATCGGCCGCGGTGATGGCGTCATGGCAGGATTTCAGGTTCTCCTCTTCCGATTTGCGCCAGTCGGAAACATGGTAATTGACATTATTGTTTTCCAGCACGTCAAAGATGTTGTCACCTTTATTCATGCCGCCGGGCTTGAAGATGTCGTTTTTTTCGCAATAGTCAAACAGACCGGCGTGGCTGAATGGCAGGTTATAGATCTGAAAATACCCGGTAAATCCAAACAGCTTGCCCAGCAGGCGACTGATCAAGTGGCGTACACGGCCACGGTCAGTGAGCTTTTTGGGCAATAGCCGAAGCAGTTTCAACAGGCCAAAAGGGGAGCTTTGAGGTGAATAGTAAAAATAGGACCAGTGGCCATGATCACGCGGGGTCTTTCCCGTCAGGATTGATGGCACGCAGGCTGAAGAGAAACCGAATACCGAGCGCAACTTGCGACGATGCGGTAATTCCTCTTGCATGAATTTTCTGTCTCTGAGAACTTCCCAGCCCAGTGCGTCGATGAACACCATCAGCGACAGCGCCCCGGCCTTTTTGCTATTGCCAGCATCGGTATTGTTTTCGCGAGGTATGGTATTCATGAGAGCACCCTTTCGATGGCATCGTCTTTCTTCTCAGCGATGGGCAAGACATCGTTAAGACGGGTTAGATCGAGCAGAACGCGAACGGTATCGCTTACGCCAAACAGGCATAGCTCACCGCTATTGCGACGGGTTTTTTGCAGGCAGCTGACCAGCACGGCCAGGCCACTCGAATCTATATATTCGAGCTGGGACATGTCCATGACTACCCTCGGATGCTGCTTGTTTGCTATGCGTAGCAGATCATTCCTGGCATGAGGTGCGTCAGCCATCAGTAGCTGCCTTGGCAGAGTGACAAGTTCTACGTTGTCTTCGGTCGTGTGTTGCAGTGACATTTCAATTACTCCATTGGCGGTTTGGTATTGCTTGTACAGCTACTAGAGCAAGGGCTGTGCCAGTTTTCTGAGATAATTAAAAAGCCCGCAAAATCAGAGGGATGCGGATTATCGAGGAACGTTTTTTTGCTGGGCTTGGCCAGGGATTTGCAAAATGGGAAAAGCGATTTTCGCAAATTGAAAAACTGTTATGCAATTTGCGAGCTGATTGCCTTTGTTAATTCAGATGCATGGCAAGGCGGGTAATGTTTTTTTCTTGTTCACGTTCAATGGCGAATTCATCCACCCAGGCACGAATTATTTTGAGCCCGCGGCCGGATTCATCCATCGGATCAAAGGCATCGTCATTGGGAAGCTTATCCAATGGTTGTCCATGATCTTCAATCCTCAGGCTGATACGTTCATGTTCAACCGAGCACGTGATTACAATTTCACCCGAGGGATCGCACTGATATGCGTGTTCAATACAATTGTTAACTACTTCAATAAGCGCGTAGCGCAGACGAGTCCTGGACATTTCATCCATCGAACAGCCGGCCAGTGCATCATCCAGCCATGCGGGTACACGTGTGACTTCCACTGCATCGCTGCGAAGCTTCATATAGGCAGTGTTCATTGGTATTTACCCGATGACGCGAATGTGTGGGTGTCCTGGTGTTGAACGGAGTACTGGCCCGTATATGTGATTGCCAGCATGGACAGGTCATCTCTCAAGGCAGTATGCCCGCGCCAGTTGTCGACTTCCAATTCTATGTGCGAAAGCAGATCGGTTTCACGCCTAGCGCTTGCATAGTTAACCGCTCCAATCAAAGCCTCCCTTCCGAAATGTTCGCCCTGTGAATTTACACATTCGGTCAGGCCATCAGAATACAATAATAACGTTGTGTCGGGATTGAGTCTCAGGCAGCTTTCCCGGTATTCGGTGTGGGTATCTATACCGATGGGAATACCGGACTGATCCAGTTCCGTTATGTCATGATTTTGTTCAATCAGTATTGATGGGGGATGTCCGGCCGATGCCAGCCTTAACTCCCCCGTGGCTGGATTAAGAAGGCCAATTACCATGGTTACCATG